>JAGNQL010000059.1 GCA_017989135.1 Burkholderiales bacterium | reverse complement strand
ACATGATGGGCAAAGGCCACGATTACGTCGTCGGCCACAATCCGCCAGGCGGTTGGATGGTGCTCGCGCTGCTGCTCACTCTGGCGACGCAAGCCACACTCGGACTGTTCACAAACGATGAAATCGCGACCACGGGCCCGTTGGCGCAATACGTCAGCGAGGCGACCTCAGTGCGCCTCACCGGTATTCACCACATCCTCGGAAAAGTTTTGCTGGTGCTCGTGGGGCTGCATGTCGCGGCGGTGTTGTTCCATCTGTTCGTCAAAAAAGAAAACCTCATTCGCGCGATGTTCTCCGGCAACAAATCCTTGCCGGCCGATCTTGCGCGCGAGGCACAAGAAGCACGTAAAGCGTCCACGACGTTGGGGTTTGCCGTTTTTGTCTTGGTCATCGCGCTAGTTGCGGTGATCGTTAATTGGTCCGTTTGGTTTAAGTAGTCCTCTTTTTTAACCTGGAGTAAGTATGAAAATGTTCACCAAAATTGCACTCGCAACCGCTGCTGCCGCGCTGGCAACCTCGGCAATGGCACAGCCGAAACCCGAAGCCTTCGTGAAAGAGCGCAAAGCTGCGTTCACGCTGTTGGCTTGGTACTTCGGCCCTCTCGCCGCTGTCGCCAAAGGTGAGAAGCCGTTCAACAAAGACGAGGCCGTGCGCGCAACTTCGATGTTGGTGCCGCTGTCGAAAATGCCGTGGGAAGGCTTCGCGCCTGGCACCGACAAAGTCGGCAACACCGAAGCCAAGGCAGAAGTGTGGTCGAACAACGCTAAGTTCAAAGAACTCGGCGGCAAGCTGGAAACCGAAATGGCAAAACTTGCAGCGTTCGCCAACGCGGGCGACGCAGACGGCTTCAAGAAGCAGTTTGGCGCAGTCGGCGGAACGTGCAAATCGTGCCACGACGACTTCAAGAACAAGTAACAGCTTTTAGGCTATTTGCTTTGGAAACGCCCGCTATCTGCGGGCGTTTTTTATTTTCCGCCCGGTAGTCGACAATGCACTTTTTGCGCCTCTAACGACCGCCTGGCTGTCGTTAGCGCGATAAAGCTGTTGCCGTCTAGCAACCAAACGCCTCTGGACGGGTCAACCTTACGCGCGCGACGCCACATACTGCTGCATCCTCGGCTTCAGAGGTGTCGCAACGAGCGAAGCGTGGAGATCACGCAAATCCGCCTCAGCCGTGTCCGATTGCAGCAAACGCTTCAACTGTGCATACGCCTTCGGCGGAAGCTTCGCGTTGACCGCTGCGATTTCATCAACGCGTCGCGGCCAAGTAACAGGATCCGCGATCTCGGTGACGAATTGCTGCGCAAGGGCCTGCTCAGTATTGATCGTCAGCGCATCGCGCAAAAACACAAACGCGCGCTCTGCCCCCACGCGCTGCGCCGTGCGTCGCGTACCCAGCGCCAAGCCCATGCGCCATCCAGGCATCCGAAATCGCGCATCCTGCGTCGCGAGTCGGTAATCACACGCCATCGCAAGGTCGAATCCCGCGCCATACGCGCCGCCGTGAATGAGCGAAATCGTGGCGAACGGCGCGTAGTAAATCGCCTGCAACATGCGCTCCAAATCCATCAAACGAGGAATAATCGTCTCGTCGGTTTCGCTCTCAAGCGACGACAAATCAAAGCCAGCACAAAAGTTGCGGCCGTTACCTTGAATCGTAAACACAGTCGTGCCGTCGGTGATCGCTGCGTCAATCGCCGCACGCAGCGCAGCCACCAACGTCGCCGCGAGCGCGTTGGCTTTGTCCGGGCGATTGAGCGTGACGCTAGTGTGTGTGCCTGTACGCACAATCGTCAAAACTTCGCTCATCGCGCGGCAATCCACGGTTGATCGTTCGAGTAACCAGACACCATCGGCATGGCGCAACGCTCCGATGCGTTCCAGTAGCTGCGCCGGACGCGCCCAATATCCGTGCCGTACACATGAATACTGACAGAGGGTGCGTCCGAGAGCCCATTGCTGACGCGATGCCAATCGCCAATGGTCGGTGACACGCGATCCACTTCACCACGTAGCAACGCATGCTCATGCCCGGACACCATTGCGACGCTCGCAACCGAGTGAGGCGCTGGAAACTCTTCACAGCGCTCGGCACCGCGCAGCACGCCCACGAGCCCCCACACTGTGTGATTGTGTACTGGCGTGCCTTGACCGGGTCCCCACACAAAGCTACTCACGCTATAGCGTGCATGCGGATCAACGTAGAGCGCGTAACTCTGATACTTCTCGGCATCAGGGCGCGCGAATTCCGACGGCAGCCAGTCGTCGTGCGCGATGAGCATTTTGAGCGCATCTTCGCTTTCGTCGAGTAGTGCAGACTCAGGCTGTGCGCGCGAAACGATCACATCCATCGCGTCAAGAAATTGCAAAAAACGGGGCATATTCATGTGCTGATTGTAGGAGCCGCATACCGTTTTCAACGGTGAGCAGCCTAAAATTGAATCATCCCCACACAACTACGCCGCCTCGCAGCAAAGTCAAAACATGATCGAAAGTGGTTTTTGGATATTTTTGGTCGAAGCGGCCGTGGCTGGAGGCTTATTCATCGGGTTGATCTGGTGGATCGTTGGCGGCACAGCAGAGCGGGATCGCAAGCGACAAGAATACGACGCAGCGGCGCGCAAGGCTGCCGAAACCGCAGCCCAGGAAAACGAATCAAAGCAGAATCGTTAGTGCAAGACGCGCTTCGCTGACAGCGTAAATTTCGGAATTGGCGCGTCGAACGTCACTCCATCATCGGCAACAAAGTGATAGCTGCCGTGCATCGTGCCGACAGGAGTTTTGAGTTGAGAGCCGCTGGTGTATTCAAACGACTCGCCAGGCGCAAGCTTCGGTTGCTCGCCGATGACGCCCGCACCGCGCACCTCTTCAATGTTGTCGTTGCCATCGGCAATGATCCAATGCCGTGAGATGAGTTGCACTGCCGCCTCGCCATCATTCGTAATTCGAATGTGATACGCGAAGGTATAGAGTCCGCGCAACGGGTCGCTCTGATCGGCCAAGTAAAATGGGGTCGGGTCAACTTTGATGCTGTAGCGATTCACGATATTTCGTCGGGACGCTCGTCGCCATCCACAACTCTTATTACTACTGGGCTCCCATTGTCTCGCAACCACACGAACTACAAAATTGCTCCCTCCATTTTGTCCGCCGACTTCGCGCGCTTGGGCGAAGAAGTCCGCGCGGTGATCGACGCTGGGGCGGATCTCATTCACTTTGATGTGATGGACAATCATTACGTGCCGAATCTGACCATTGGCCCAATGGTATGTAGCGCAATCAAACCGCACGTGGGCAACACACCGATTGATGTTCACCTCATGGTCAAGCCCGTCGATGCCATCATCCCTGAGTTTGCAAAAGCCGGCGCCAACATCATCAGCTTTCACCCCGAAGCCAGTGAACACGTAGACCGCACGATTTCGCTCATTCACGAGTGCGGATGCAAAGCGGGCCTTGTCTTCAACCCTGCCACACCGCTGGACTACCTCGACTACACACTTGATAAGCTCGATTTGGTGCTCATTATGAGTGTGAATCCAGGCTTTGGTGGCCAAAAGTTTATCGACGGCGTATTGCCAAAAATCACTGAAGCTCGCGAGCGAATTACAGCGTCAGGCCGAGAAATTTTGCTCGAAGTAGATGGTGGCGTAAAAGCCGACAACATCGCTAAAGTCGCCGCTGCTGGGGCGGATACATTTGTGGCCGGTAGCGCGATTTATGGAGCGAAAGATTACGCTGCCGCGATTCAACAGATGCGCGCGCAGTTACGCTAGCGATTCGTCACTCTCGCACGAAATGTAGAGTTTGACAGTCGACGGAAAGGCTTGTCGGCGTCTCTCAGCGTGCATCAAGTTTTCGCTTCATCACAGCAATTTCGCGCGCGAGCGCGTCTATTTTTTTTGCCTCTGCCTTCAGGGCGGCGATCTCGGCGTCTTTGACTTTTAGCATCGCGTGCAGCCCTTGAATGGCGGCCAACGCGACGCCCTGCACGTCCGTGCTGTTGATCGTTTTGTCACTCGCGCCAAGGCCAAACGCAGCGCGGAAGTCTTGGGCCATCGGGCCCATGTGCAACTGGTCATAGCCCTTAATGAACCAGGTTGAAATCGGCAAGGCGGCAACTCTTTCGAGCACCGCCTTCGCGTCGATTGACCGGATGTTCTCTTTCAGAGCGCGGTCACTCGAACACTGCCAGCCCGTTGCGGCAGCCGACAGCGTGCAACTGACCACGCCCGACTCGAAGTAAAACCCAGTGTCTGCCTTTGCGTTAAACGTACCGGCGGTTTGCCCACCCCACAAGCCTACAGAGGCCGGATTAAACCCTGCCGCTGATCCGGACCACACGAATTCGTGGGCATTCGTCGCAGTCGCTGCAACGCCGGACGCCACGCTGTAGTCACCGAGTGCGTTGTTATACCGACCGCCGGGAATGCTGCTGTAAAGACCACTCGCTTGATTGAACTGGCCTCCACCGATCGCCGCGTAGCTGGCTGCGGCATTCGCGAGGCCTCCAGCAGCGGTGCCGTAGAGCTCCGCGCCATTGTTCGCGCCGCCGCCAATGACACCATAGTTTCCCGTCACGACGTTACCGCCGCCGACCCTGCCGCCCCCCGCAACGACGGCACCGACGACACCATCGCCCACCGAGTTACTTACGGCTCCGTTGGTCGTATTCGGCGTTGCAAGCGTGGAGACTCGCGCGATGCGCAGACCACTGCCGTCCGCAATCACTAGGTTGGCCTCGTTGCCGCCACTTTTCACGGTGACCGGCTGTGCGTCAGTGACGCCGATTACAGCGGGCGCGCCGAACGCATTTCCGCCCTGCACGAACGCGTTTAGATTCCCGCCAACGGCACAGCCGTTTGCCAAAAAGCTAGTGACAGCCGCCGTCGTGCTGCGGGTCCCTACACCGAGGGCCAAACCAGCAGTGAGCGAAGCCCCTTGGAAGCCGACGAGGTGTCGAGCAACGATCGTTGCGTCGACGGTATCGACCAATCCATCACCGTTGAGGTCAAGCGCGCAACCTTGGCACTCGATATTGGCTTTGACTTGTAAGGGGTCGAGGCTGGCATAGCGGGTGCTCGCGGTGAGGGGAGGACCACTGATACCCAATGCGTACCTCGCCAGCACCACCCCGTCATTGACAGCATCAGAGCCTCCGCCGTCAAACGGACACGCGCTGGTCGCGCCAAGAGCGCTCGGTACGAAGGTAAACATAACTGACAGCAGAGCCAGTGTTGATGCGACGCCAACACTTTTGGTCGTGGGGATTGAATTTTTCATGCGCATTTCGCTGATTGGCCATCGAGTGAGTGTGAAAGGGGAAGTCCGAGACAGATCGGCGGGCAGTGGTATCGCGAGCCGCTTTAGTGAGATCTTCGCGACCATTGACGCGTATCGAGCTGAGAGCGTCGAAACCTCAATGTCGGATTGTAGTGACGCATTCCAGTAGCACCAGCCCCATCAAGCAAGACTGCGCTCCAACAGCGTTCGTGTTGTGGCGTGGCGTCTCGCCGAAATGGCAGTGGGCGAGGCGCGAGGTTGACACCGAACTTTGGCAGATAGTTCAAAATGTGAGACATGCCTAAACACTTATCCGCCATCCGCGCCATCGCCATCGACCTCGACGGCACACTGCTCGACACTATCCCCGATCTTTGCGGCGCGGTAAATCTCACGCTCGCGGCGCTCAATCTACCGGCAATACCGCTCGAAACTGTTAAGACATTTGTCGGCAAAGGTCTAATGGCGCATGTGGGGAAATCGCTGCGATTCGTACTGGAGCGCGATCCGACCGAACGCGAGTTGCACGGCGCGCTCGACCTGTATCGCCGGTTTTACTTCGAACACATCGCAGATCGGACAACACTGTATCCCGGCGTGATAGACGGACTCGAAGCGTTCAAGGGGCGCGGTTTACCGCTCTCGGTCGTGACCAATAAATGGACAGCAAATAGCCTCACGCTACTTGAAAAGTTCAACCTTGCACAGTATTTCGATCACGTCGTTTGTGGCGACACGCTGACCTCCAACAAGCCCGAAGCAGGAATGATTTTTTATTCGGCGGGGCAACATCGTGTGCACCCACGCGAAATGTTGATGATTGGGGACTCGGGTAATGACAGCCGCGCGGCGCAGGCGGCAGGCTCGCCCGTAGTGTTGATGAGTTATGGCTACAGCGAAGGTGAAAACCTTGTCGATTTGCGCGCAGACGCAATCGTGAGTACATTTACGGATATTCCTGCTCTGCTCGATTCTTAAATCGGGCACATTTAAAGCAAACAACATGTTTCTGTCGGTACGGTCTTGGTGGCAAAGCTCTGGAGGTTGGTGGCGTTAGCCTACCAATCTAAACCTTTGCGCCAGCTGCGGGCGCAAGCACCGCGACAGGTGCCGCAGCCAAGAACCCTGCTCTGACACTTTTTGACATGTTGCATCATGACCGAACAAGAATTTCTGAAGCTTGCTCAACAAGGCTTCACCCGCATTCCACTGGTTGAACACACGCTCGCGGACCTCGACACGCCGCTGTCGATTTACCTAAAACTCGCGAACGATCGTTACACCTTCCTGCTGGAGTCGGTCGTCGGCGGCGAGCGCTTTGGGCGCTATAGCTTCATAGGGCTTCGCACGCGAACTCGCATTGAGGTGCGCGGCAAAGAGGTGACGCACATCACCCCACTCGGACCAAACAAGCAGGTCGTCGAAGATCCACTGGACTACATCGCGGCCTATCAAGCGCAGTTCAAAGTGGCAACGATTCCCGGCCTGCCGCGCTTTTGCGGTGGACTTACAGGCTACTTCGGCTTCGAGACCGTGGGCTACATCGAGCCGCGCGTCGGCAAGCGCTACATCGAGCAACCGCGAACGGATCAACTCGGCGTGCCAGACATTTTGTTGCTGCTCACCGAAGAGCTTGCGGTGGTCGACAATCTCTCCGGGAAAATTTCCTTGATTGTTTACGCTGATCCGGCAAAGCCTGACGCGTTTCAAAGCGCAACGAAACGGCTCGCCGAACTGCGGGCCAAACTGCAGCAACCCGCGAAGTTACCGCTGCAACACGCAACGACAGTGGTGAGTCCGCATTCGCAAATGGGCGATGCCGCATATATCGCCGCCGTACAAGTTTGCAAGGACTACATCGCCGCAGGCGACTGCATGCAGGTCGTTCCGTCGCAACGCATGGAGATGGACTTTCCGGAGCCGCCGATTTCGCTGTACCGTGCGCTGCGCACGCTGAACCCTTCGCCGTACATGTTCTTCTATAACTTCGGCGATTTTCACGTTGTTGGCGCGTCCCCCGAGATTCTGGTGCGCAAAGAGGGCGACTCAGTCACTGTGCGGCCGATCGCTGGCACACGAAAACGCGGCGCCAACCGCGAAGAAGATGATGCGCTCGCCGCCGAGCTCCTCGCCGACGAGAAAGAGGTTGCGGAGCATGTGATGCTGATCGACTTGGGTCGCAATGACGTGGGTCGCATAGCCGAGACAGGTTCCGTCGTAGTGAAAGACAAAATGATTGTCGAACGTTACTCGCATGTGATGCACATTGTCAGTAACGTCGAAGGCACACTCAAGCCCGGCACCAACAACATCGACGTGCTGCGCGCCACGTTCCCAGCTGGCACTCTATCGGGCGCACCAAAAATTCGTGCGCTGGAAATCATCCACGAAGTCGAGCCTGTGAAGCGCGGCATTTACGGTGGTGCGGTCGGCTACATGAGCTATCAAGGCGACATGGACATGTGCATCGCGATTCGCACGGGCGTAATCAAGGACGGCAGGCTCTATGCACAAGCAGGCGCGGGTATCGTGCACGATTCGGTGCCGAGCAAAGAGTGGGAAGAAACATTGCAGAAAACGCGCTCCGTACTGCGCGCTGCGGAAATGGTGCAACGCGGTCTTGATGGAGTAGAAGCATGAGTAACCTGATCGATCTACGCAGCGACACTGTTACTCGCCCAACGCCCGGCATGCTCGCTGCAATGCATGCGGCTGAAGTGGGCGACGACGTTTGGGGTGACGACCCCACCGCCAATCGCTTGCAAGCCATGACTGCAGACGTCACGCGCAAAGAAGCCGCACTTTTTTTCCCATCGGGCACACAAAGCAATCTCGCTGCCTTGATGGCGCATTGCGAACGTGGAGACGAATACCTCGTGGGCCAAATGGCGCACACCTATCGCTGGGAAGGCGGTGGTGCTGCGGTGCTTGGAAGCATCCAACCGCAACCGCTAGAGCAAGAAGCCGATGGCACTATTCCACTTGCCAAAATCGCCACAGCTATCAAGCCGTTTGGTCCCGGACTAGGCACGCACTTCGCGCGCAGCAAACTGCTCGCACTTGAGAACACCTGGGGTGGTCGGGTCTTGCCGCAGTCGTATGTATTGGAGGCCGCCGCACTCGCCCGTAGCAAAGGCTTGAATGTTCATCTCGATGGCGCTCGGGCGTTCAACGCCGCCGTCGCGACCGAGACGACGATCGCCGACATTCTTGCGCCGTTTGATTCCGCGTCGTTGTGCATTTCCAAGGGACTCGGGGCGCCAGTCGGTGCCATGCTCGTGGGGGATCAAGCGTTCATCGAACGTGCGCACCGGTGGCGAAAGATGCTTGGCGGTGGCATGCGCCAGATCGGCTCGCTTGCTGCTGCTTGTATCTATGCGCTCGAAAATCACGTTGGGCGCCTGAATGAGGACCACGAAAATGCTGCCGCGCTTGCCGCCGGGTTACGTGAGGTCACGCAACTGACGGTGTTGGCCCAAGCGACCAACGTGGTGTTTCTGAATATTCCCGAAGCACACGCGAAACCGCTCGAAGCATTTCTAGCGAAACGCAGCATGCTGATGCAGGGCGCGTATGCAGCGAGATTGGTTACGCACTTGGACGTTTCGCGTAACGACATTGATCGCTTCGTCGCAGCCGTAAAGAACTATTTCGCGGGAGCGCAATAGTGCTACTCATCATCGACAACTACGACAGCTTCACCTACAACCTAGCGCAGTATTTCGGCGAGTTGGGACAAGAGGTGGAAGTCATCCGCAACGATGCAATTGACCTTGCCGGCGTGGCGGCGAAAAAACCGGCACGCATCATCGTCTCCCCTGGACCATGCACGCCTAATGAAGCGGGCATTTCCGTGCCGCTCATCAAGGAATTTGCTGGCAAGCTGCCAATCCTTGGCGTGTGCCTCGGTCATCAAAGTGTCGGTGCTGCATTCGGCGGGAATATCGTACGCGCGAAACGCGTGATGCACGGCAAAACCTCCTCGATTACGCATAACCGCCAAGATTGCTTTTCGGGCATTCCTTCGCCCTATACCGTCGTCCGCTATCACTCGCTTGTGATCGATCGTGCAACGCTTCCGGCTGAACTTTCCGTGACCGCTGAAAGCGACGATGGCGAGATCATGGGTGTGCGCCACAAGACGCTGCCCGTATGGGGCGTACAGTTTCATCCTGAATCCATCATCACCGAATATGGTCATGATTTGCTTCGCAACTTTTTGAATTTATAGGCACCTACATCATGCCCATCTCCATTTCTGAAGCAATTCAACGCACCGTCGACCATCGCGAAATTTTCGAGGACGAAATGCTCTCGCTGATGCGAAAGCTCATGGCGGGAGAATTCACGCCCGCACAAGCTGGGGCGTTGTTAACGGGCCTGCGCGTCAAGAAGGAAACCATCGGCGAAATCGCCGCTGCCGCGCGCGTGATGCGCGAGCTTTCGACCAAAGTTCCCGTTGAAAACGAACCGAATCTCGTCGACATCGTCGGCACGGGCGGCGATTTGTCGCACACTTTTAATATCTCGACCGCTTCGATGTTTGTCGCAGCCGCCGCCGGGGCAAAGGTGGCCAAACATGGCAACCGTGGCGTGTCGTCGAAGAGCGGCTCGGCGGACGTTTTGGAGGCACTTGGCGTGAACATTATGCTCAGCCCCGAGCAAGTCGCGCGGAGCATCAGAACCACCGGCATCGGCTTCATGTTCGCTCCGAACCATCATTCCGCGATGAAAGCGGTTGCGCCAATCCGACGTGAATTGGGCGTAAAGACCATCTTCAATATTCTCGGCCCGCTCACCAATCCGGCTAGCGCGCCGAACACCATGATGGGCGTGTTCCACGGCGATCTCGTGGGCATTCAAGTGCGCGTGATGCAGCGCTTGGGCGCAGAGCATGTGATGGTCGTGCATGGTCGCGATTCCCTTGACGAGATTTCGCTTGGGGCAGGCACGCTCGTGGGCGAACTCAAAGACGGAAAGATCACGGAATACGAAATTCATCCGGAAGACTTTGGCTTTACGATGAGCGCAACGCGCAATCTGAAAGTGGACACGCCAGAGCAATCGAAGGCGATGTTGCTAAGCGCGCTCGAGGGTAACGATTCGCCAGCACTTAATGTCGTGCTACTGAATGCGGGCGCCGCACTCTACACGGCCAACCTCGCGCCGAGTCTTCGCGATGGCATTGCGATGGCGCGTGCGGCGATTGCAAATGGCGCTGCACGCAAGAAAGTGGACGAGTTCGCGGCGTTTACGCAGTCTGCGTAATTTCGCAGCTGCCGAAGAAAAATATGAGCGACATCCTAAACAAAATTATCGCGACCAAGCACGACGAAATCGCAGCGGCAATGCGCATCAAGCCGCTTTCATTGGTTCGCGCCGAAGCTGAAGCGGCGATGAAAACACCGACGCGCGGATTCGCCGCCGCCATCGAGGCAAAGATCGCTAGCGGACAGAGCGCCGTCATCGCTGAAGTCAAAAGAGCGAGTCCTAGCAAGGGCATTTTGCGCGAGAATTTTTCTCCTGCGGAGATTGCAAGAAGCTACGCTGCGGGCGGAGCGGCATGCTTGTCAGTGCTGACCGACGCGCCGTACTTTCAGGGCTCAACGGCTTACCTTCAGGAAGCTCGCGCTGCCTGCAATTTGCCCGTTATCCGAAAAGATTTCATCGTCGACGCGTATCAAGTTTTCGAAGCGCGGGCGATGGGGGCGGATTGCGTTTTACTGATCGTCGGCGCGTTGGAGCCGCATCAAATGCGCGCCCTGGAGGCGCTGGCGCATGAATTGGGTATGGACGTGCTTGTTGAGTCACACGACGCGCAGGAGCTGGAGGTTGCGCTCACGTTAAAGACCTCGCTTATCGGCATCAACAACCGCGATTTGCGTACGTTCAACGTGTCGCTAACGACAACAACCGACCTGCTCGCGCGAATTCCGATCGGAAAGCGGGTTATTACAGAAAGCGGCATTCTTTCGCGCGAAGACGTGTTGCACATGCGCGCTCACGATGTGCATAGCTTTCTGGTAGGGGAAGCGTTTATGCGTGCGCCCGATCCCGGCGCAGCCTTGGCGAAGTTATTTGCGAGCGGAGCGTAGCGAGCGCGCTACCGGACGATCAACGACGATGACGCTCGACCAAAACGCCCACTGATGCGGTCAGCGCGGCAAGCACCATCAGCATCCAAATCGATAGCGTTGGAATTCCGATCACCCCGCCTGGATCGGCGGCGCCTGCGGACGCCTTGACGCTGTGTGCAATCGCAAGACTTTCGAAGCCTCCGATCTCTTCGCCAGCAAGCGTCACGGTGCTCATGTTCCCCACGGTGAGCGTAGCAGGCGTGACAGCAAAAACTTTTGCTGGCACATCGTTGGTGATGCCCCACACAAGCCCGGTCGATGTATCACCGTCGAGGCCCGCATCAAGCGGAGTGAGACTAATGCTGCCGAGTAACGTCGCGACACCGTTGGATGTATCGACGCAGTAGATCTTGCCCTTGTCGTTGTTTCCACCCATGCCGAAAATACCGGACGCGCACCTAGCCGACGGCGCTACGCCTGCCAGCCCCGATAGCGCTGGTCCGGTGGTTCCGAGTGCGGAAGCGGCTGCCGTCGCGGGATCCACGCGATAGATCACGGCATTAGCGGCGAGATATAGTGATCCCGTCGACGAAAATGCGAGCCCGGCGTTGGTCTGAATTTGGGGAAGTCCACCCAATACACCCACCGCGCTGCAAGCGCCGGTCGATGACGAACACTTAACGAGTTGAGCTGTTGCCGGATTGACGGCGTAAATCTCGCCAGCGTCGTTGATCGCGAGGCCTTCAATCTTGTTAAATCCCGTCGCACCCAGCGCCGTGGCAACGCCGGAAGCCATGTCGATGCTGTAGAGCTTCCGGTCAACGTCGCTGCGCACGGAGTAGCCCGTAGGCGCGGCGAACGCGGATGCGCCGACAGCCAAACAGAAGGCCGCCGCTGCGTAGCGCGCGATGGGCTGCATGGCCCGTAGAATCAAATTCACGTGTTTGTGTTTCCGGTCGTTTACAAAATTGTGTCAGAGGTTCGGACATTTGACAATGAAAATAGTTGCCAGTTGGCGTGCGCTCACATTCGCCGCGGCGCATGCGTGTCGTCATTCAGAGACAGCTTTTCGTTTTCATCTGGTCATTTGAGCAAGACAAAGCTCCAACAACTTTTCGCCGCTACCGACTGCTACACGGCACTTTGATCGAATTTTTCTTGATAGTCGACTTTTATAAAAAGCACCTTGAAACAACCAACTAGAAGCCGTTCAACCAAGAAAGATGTTTCAACACAACGTGTGAGGCAAGTTCGCGCCCAATCAAGTGAGTACCCGCTATGGTGCCTAACAATACTGGCCGTTGCGCTGCCTTTTCTATGCGCGCTGCAGGCTCCACCGCTCCCCGCGTTTTATAGCCAAATCGCCGCTTGCCTGCTTTGGTCGTGCGTCATTTTGGTGCGGCCAGTAACTCCCTCACACGCGTTGTGTCCGGGCAACATGTTGGCAGCCGCTCCGTGGTGGATGCTGTTGACTGTGCTGGGCGCTCATGTCGTGTCCGGGGCCTCACCGATCTTCAGCGCCGCGCCCGGCGCGCTAAACATTGTCCTCGCAGCGCTGATTTCGTTGTCGGTATTCGGCGGTCACCCCACCAAAGGCGACTCATCGCGCTGGTTCGTGGCCCTACTGATCGGCGTATTGGTAGCGGCGTTAGGTAATGCGCTCGTCGTAGCGGTGCAAGCCTTCGCGCCAAGCTGGCCGGACGACACCTTTCTAGCGCGGCATGTGTCGGGCGAACGCTTCGGCGGAAACTTGCGGCAGCCGAACCAACTCGCCACGCTTGCGGTATGGGGCTTGATTGCGGCGGCGTACTTGCTCCGACGCTGGCCGTGGGTATTGGCCGCCGTGAGTCTGCCGCTGATTGCAACGCTCTTCTCCAGCGAGTCGCGCACGGGCGTGATCAGTTTGGTCTTAGTCGCACTCATCAGACTGTCACAGTCGCGTCGCGTGCGTGCTTGGGGCTGGCGAGGCTGGGGTGGACTTGCTCTGGCGCTGATTCCGCTAGTGATTTTGTCGGCCACCGCGTTCACTCGCAGCACTGCCGACTCATCCTTCGCCCAGCGCCTTGCGCTATGGCGCGATGTCTTGACACTGATTGAACACAACCCGTGGTTCGGCATTGGTTGGGGCCAGCTCAATTTCGCCTGGACGCTCACACCGTTCGCGCAGCGCGCGCCGGACGTGTTCGATCATGCACATTCGCTGCCGCTGCAGCTCGCCGTCGAGCTTGGGTTGCCAGCGGTTGCGTTGATTCTTGGCGCGTTTTTATGGGGTATCTGGCGAATCGCGCGCGGATTGTGGGCAAACGTGTCCCCTGAAACGACGACCGCAGCGATGTTGCTCGCAGTAATACTCGTTCACAGTTTTTTCGAGTACCCGCTGTGGTTTAGCTACTTCTTGCTGCCCAGTGCGTTTTTATACGCGTGGCTACTGCGCGCATGTCACACAGAAAAGGCGGACACGTTAGCAGCGACCGCGCGAAATCAACGCGCTGTCCCCATCCTCGGTGCGGGCGCCGCGGCGCTATGCATTGTGGCGACGGTTTACGCGATTGGCGAATATCAAAAAGCAACGTCGATTCACCGCAATTCGGGCGATCGCAACGCGTTGGGAAGCGCCGTCGCCACCGCGCGCGCTAGCAAACTTTACGGTCATTTCGGCGACTACGCCGCCATCATGCTCGCAGGCGACCGCGCTGAACTTTCGTGGTTTGATCGCCCCATTCGCCACGTCCTTGACGAGCGTTTACTCGTCGCGTGGGCGCGCGCGCTCGAGCGCAGTGGCGACACCGAGCGCGCGGCCTACGTAATCGCCAGAGCCCGTGAATTTCCACCAAACGCAGTGTTCAATGACCTGCCCAACGGTTCGCTGAAAGGAGCACGCGGTGCCTCCGCACCTTTGCTAGGGTCGAAGGACTTTCGCGGGCGCTAACGCGATAAGTTCGCCACGCGCACGAAGCGGTCTACCGCTTGCGAAAGACCAGATCGCGAACTTCGTGGCCAAGCTTTAGGCCGCGCAACTCAAACTTGGTTTCCGGTCGCCACTCGGGACGTGGCGCGTAGTCAGCGGCAGTATTTTTCAAAGTCGGTTCGGCCGAGAGCACTTCCAGCATTTGCTCCGCGTAGGGCACCCAGTCCGTCGCCAAATGCAAATACCCCTCGGGCCGCAGGCGTGATGCGAGCAGCGCGACCAATGGCGCTTGCACAAGGCGGCGCTTGTTGTGGCGCTTCTTGTGCCACGGATCAGGGAAGTAAACGTGCGCGCCTTCGAGCGAATCGGGCGCGATCATGTGAGTCAGAACTTCGACCGCGTCATGCTCCATCACACGTACGTTGGTGAGACGCTGTTCGTCCAGCAGATTGCACAAATTCCCCACACCGGGCGGATGCACTTCGACGGCGATGAAATTGGTGTCTAGCCGCGCAGCGGCGATGGCGGCTGTGGTCATGCCCATACCAAAGCCGATCTCCAACACGGTGGGCGCGTCGCGTCCGAACGCGGCTACATAGTCGAGCGCCGTCGGTTGAAACAGCAACCCATGCCGGGCCATGCCCTCCGTCAGGCCGCGTTCCTGCTTCGCGGTCATGCGCCCGGCACGCACGACAAAACTACGAATGCGGCGCTTTCGCGGATCTTCCACCATCACCGAATCGTCTGTCGCGTCACTATTCACTGTTTACCACTCACCGTTCACTATAGACGCGTCAAGGTAACAGCACCGTCCAACGCGGATCATTCATTTCCAAATTCATCGAAGCCTGCTTTCCCGCTTCGGTGTAATCCACCACC
>JAGNQL010000239.1 GCA_017989135.1 Burkholderiales bacterium | reverse complement strand
ATTCGGACTCGACAAATTGGAGCTTGCGTGGGGCTTGCGTCGCGAGCGCAATCGAAACGGCTACGTCGATTTGTCCAATCGGGGCGCCCACGTTTCATTGGAAACCGCATGGCCAATGCTAGGTGCACAATGGTCCGCAACGGTTCTACTGCAACGCACGCGGTTTGACGCAGCGGGACCTGACGGATTGCCCGCGCGACGTGATCGCTATGTGTCAACCGACCTCACTGCCGAGTGGCCGCTCAGCAAAACAACTTACGTCCGCCTTAGCGTCTCTAACGCAACCAATCACTCCACGCCGGCGCTCTACGAAAATAGGCATCGCAGTATAGAGATGTCGGTGGGTGCGCACTGGTAGTGCGCACTGAGTCACAGGCTCAGCGGCCGGTCTGCATGCGCACCCACGCGTTGCCCTGCTGTTGGTAGTACGCGCCCTGTGCGTCTTGCGCGTAGGTGTAGCCGCCGTATTGATACGTTTGGCCTTGCGGCAAGTAGTGCGGCAGCATCGTCGTACGACCCGATGCGTCCTTGTACGGCGCGACGCCGCGGATCGCTTGATTCGTGTAGTTGGCGACAGCCGCCGATTGGCGTGCGCTGTTTTGTGCCATCGCCGTGTTGTAGCTCGCGTGGCCTTGTTGCACGGTGGCGTTGGCGCGTTGTGACGCCGCGAATTGGTTTTGTTGGTGTTGCTGCGCGCCTTGAATGTTCGTGCCCCCAGCGGTCATCAGGTCCCAATACGCAAATTGCTCGAACGTGAAGTTGGCGCGACCCGAGGCGCGCATCTGCGCGTATTGGGAACGCAGACGCGGCCCGTTGACCTTCAGGTGGTTTTGCCAAATCGCCTGTTGGTAACGCGCGTTCTGTTGTTGCATCGCACCGAGGCGGGCGTTGAACTGCGCGTCGAATGCAGCGTTCTGCGCGGCGATGCCCTGCCATTGTGCGTGGCTTGCGCTGATCGCGACGCTGCTGGCGGCGATGGCGGCGAGTTGGATAAAAGCTTTGCGTGTGAACATGATCGTCTCCGGTGATGGGTTGTATTGCAATGCGCGGTGAGAGATTCACGTAGCGCCATTACCGGAGTAGACGCGGCGCCGACTTGACTGGGACGCGGGATCGCTTTCGGTGGCGTAACACGAGGTTACGCCGCTTCCACAGATATTCGCTTTGTTCGTAACGATATAGCTTTATGCTGTCGGCGGCCTACGGGCGGTCGTTACGAGCGAATTTATGCGAAAGTCAACATATAAACAAAATCGTTATGAAACGCCGTGTGAATGTCGTTACAAGCCAAAAGCTGTAATCCCAATTGCACACGAACGCGAGCAGCGTTAGCCTCACGCTCCAAAGGAACTTCTTGCCCATGAACCTCAAGACATTTTTCGTTGCCGCCCTTGCCATCTTCGCCACGCAGAGCCTGATCGCGTTCGCCGCGGACGCGCCTGCGCCGCGGCCGATCGGCGGCGACCGCGACGCGCACGGCTGCCTCGCGCCTGCGGGCTACCAGTGGTGCGCGCGCACAGCGAAGTGTGAGCGCTCGTGGGAGTTGGCGAAAAAAGAAAACTTCGCAAACACGTCGGAAGGTTTCGTGCAGTTCTGCAAGGATCCGGCCGCGAAAACCACGATCGCGGAAAAAGTGCTCGCATGGAAAAAGCTCGACACCGTAGCGTTCAAAGGCAAGCAAGACGACATCAGTTTCGCCACACCGGACATCGGGTGGTATGGAAACGGCGCGGGCAAGCTCTACCAAACGACCGACGGCGGCTCGACGTGGGCAGAGCGCGCGAACTTGCCCGGCACCTTCATCCGCGCGCTCGGATTCATCGACGCCAACAACGGATTTCTCGGCAACATCGGCATCGACTACTTTCCCGGCGTGACTGACCCGAAACCGCTTTACCGGACGCGCGACGGGGGCGCGACATGGCAGCCCGTGACCAACGTGCAAGGCCCGACCGTGAAGGGCATTTGCGCGATTGACGTTTTGCCGCGCTCGTTCATTGACTCTGGCGTGTTGCGCGAGCGCGTGATCGTGCACGCAGCGGGCCGCGTTGGCGGCCCGGCCTTTCTCATGCGCTCGCTCGACGGCGGCGAGACGTGGCGCTCGATGGATTTGTCGGCGCACACAGCGATGATCATGGACGTCAAATTCTTCGACGAAATGAACGGCGTGATCGCAGGCGCGAGCGACAGCGACACCGAGAAATCGCACGCACGCTTGATCGTCACGCACGACGGCGGCGTAACGTGGAAAACGGCGTACGAGTCGACGCGCCCGTACGAGATCACGTGGAAGCTCAGCTTCCCGACACGCGAGGTTGGTTACGCCACGATTCAGAAGTACAACCCGGACCCGAAAGTCACGCAGCACTACGTCGCGAAGACCACGGACGGCGGTCGCACATGGCGCGAAATCGCGATGGCGAACGACGTTGCGGATCGCGAATTCGGCGTCGGCTTTGTCACCGCCGACACGGGTTGGGTCGGCACAGGCAAGGGGGGATATCACACGAGTGACGGTGGCAAGACGTGGAACTTCGTCGAGATGGGTCGTGCAGTGAACAAGATTCGCATCGTGCCGACCGAGGCGAAAGATGGCAATCGTTTCGTCGGCTACGCCATCGGTACTGAAGTGCGCAAGTTTGATGCGCGTTGATTCGGTTCGCCTTGCGATCAACATTGTGGGAGCGGGCTTGCCCGCGATGAACGCTTATCGCGGGCAAGCCCGCTCCCACAAAACGCACTGATTACCTGTGGCCACTCATGCGTCGCGCGACGTCCGTTGCGAGCGCGCGCACCCGTTCACGTAGCGCTGCCGGTTCAGTCACTTCCACCTCCGGCCCGACGCCCAACACCAAGAGCGCCGCCTGCTCGATGTTCTCAATCGGAAACTGAATGGATGTCCAACCCGCGCTCGCTGTCGTGTGATTCGCGCGCGCCTCATGCACCGCTCTCTCCGCGTAAGCGCCCAATGCCGACAGTCGTTCACAACCGAGCTTCGTCGCTCGCAGCAGCGCAATTCTTGGCCGCAAACTCGCCTCGAAGCGCACTAACTCCGCAGCCCAATGTGTTGCCAGATCAAAGTTCGTCGGACGCGTGAACGACGCGGACGAGGCGGTCATTTCGATGATGTTCGCGACCTTAAAAGTGCGCAATTTCTTTTCACGTTGAGAGCTCGTGAACGCGTTGGCGACGACGTACCACGCGCTGCCTTTGAGCACCAAGCCCAGCGGCTCAATCGTCCACGCTTTCAGGCCCGTCCAACTCTCGTACGTCATCGTCACGGCGCGCGCATCGAGCACCGCGCGCGTCATCGACGGCAAGTGCGCTACCGATTCGCTCGCGCGATACCAATCCACGGGATCGAGGTGAAAGCGCGCGCTCAGGCGGCCCGCCTCCGCGCTCGCCTCGCGCGGTAGTGCCGCCAGCAACTTGTTGCCCGCGCGCGCCGCAGCCGCACCAAGTCCTAGCGCTGCTGCCGGGCCGGGCAGACCGATCATGAACATCGCCTCAGTTTCATCAGAGGCGAGCCCCGTGAGCCGCGTTTGATAACCGGCCTGTAATTGAAACCCGCCGCCGGGGCCACGATCGCCGTACACGGGCACGCCCGCAGCGGAAAGCGCGTCAATGTCGCGATGAATGGTGCGTACCGATACTTCGAATTCACGCGCCAACGCCTCCGCCGTGAGCCGCACGCGGAGCTGCAAAAGGATCAAGATCGAAAGCAAGCGGCTGGAACGCATCCAACGCATCGTAGCGGATATTCATGACACTCGGTGTCAGTATTTGCAGCGCATCATGCTCACGTTGGAGGTGGCGTTGTGAAGTCCGCCTCCGTGCACTCAACGAGGGAGTCCATCATGTCAAACCAACCCGAAGATCAGCAACGTCGCGCGATACTCAACTCGGCCGCCGGCATTGCCGTCGCGCTCGCAACCCAACACAGCAGCGCCGCCGCCCCAGCAGCGACCTCCGCCCCAGCGCCTGCACCCGTGGCGGGAAAGCCGATTCCACCCGCCGCAGCAAAGCCCGGCGCTGGCGGCGACTTCGATTTTCTTGCGGGTCA
>JAGNQL010000238.1 GCA_017989135.1 Burkholderiales bacterium | reverse complement strand
GAGCGTTGTCGCGGTCATAAACTGTTGACAACGTTGCAACTTGAGTGGACACTTGGTGTACGGTGTCTTCTCGGCAACTCTTTTCTGTGGAGCACTGGCGGTCTCACGGCCGCAATACCAGTTGGTGTTTTGTCCGAGGTTGCGGGCAAATGCAAATATCAACTTGGCCCCATGAGTCGCCTTTGAGCGACGGCCTGCCGGAATGCTATTTGGCAATTTTGACGGGTCACAATGCGAGCGTCTGTCCCACGCGAGCACACGTTATGCCACACCGCAGCGCGCTGCTATCCCTTTGTTTTCCGATGGAAAACATCAACAGCATGATCTCGTTGATTTCGTGCTGACCATACCTCCTTCCAATTTATCGCTGCCCTTTCGAGGGTGAGCCGCTTTCCTGCGCCATTTGGACAACTGCGCAGGGCAGCTTGAAAGGAAAGAAATGACTCAAGTACCTAAAGCCGTGTGTTTGACGCTTGTGACGGAGCGCGAAATTTGCCGTCGCCGTGCGATTTCGCGGACCACCCATTGGCGCGACCGCCAACGAGCGGATTACCCGCGCCCCTACAAAGTGGGGGCCAGAGGCGTGCGTTTTTCTCTCGAAGAAGTCTTCGACTGGGTGCGCGCGCAGCGCGCTTAATCTGCCCGTTCTCGTTGTTACCGAGGAGGCTCCATGGAGCCTCCTCTTTTTCTTTCGTTTTGTGTGGCTGCCTCGAGGCGGATACAGACAACGATGGAAACATCGATTAATCCCTGCTGCGCGAACAGTATTCGCGCAAGCTCCGTACTTCATCCCTGCTTGTACGCTCCGGTGCCAACGCCACTCTTTGGCGTTGCACCCACCCCCTCTCCGGTTCATCCGAATCGTTGAAAGCAACTCCGTCGCCAATTGTTCACGTCCGAATCGAGTGACAGAAACAGTGACGCTCGCAATTCGCCTGCGTTAATACCCGCCCTGCTTCGTTCCGCGTGATCCGATCACACGTGACACGCAAGTGACGGCAAATTTTTCTGTACCCAATAGGTTCGCAAGATCCTCACCATATCGAGCTCTCGCGGACCTCGCTAAAAGTTCGCGCGTCGCCTGTGTGCGACGGGCAATGCGCCGCCGCTGTTGCAACCAGCGACCCTGCATAGACGGGGTATTGACACTTAACTTGGCTTCCGTTGCACGCCACCCCAGCGTCAGGGGTATTTGCCGGGCGTGAAGCCCGTGCGATCTATCGGTACAACCAGAAGGGAAATTCAAATGCTGGATTTAGTTTTTCAAGTCAAACAGTTGTGTACTCAAACGCGCAGAGGAAGCTATGCGACGCGCGCGGACCGGGAGCGTATTCTCAAGTCGATGGCGTCGGAAATGGCCACACAGTTCCCAAGCCTTCAGCTTAAGAATTTGGCCCTGCAACACGTTAGATGGTACGTCACACGACTCATGTGTGAGGCGTCGTCGCGGACGGGGCGTCCACTAGGAGTCGGCACTCAGAAGAATCGGCTGGCCGCAATACGTTGGCTTCTGAGGGCCATTGGAAAGCAGAACCTACTTGCCAGTGACAATGACTCAGTCGGCGTTGCTCGTAGAAGTTACGTTGCCTCAGGTTCGAAGGCGGTTGATGCAAGCGATGACTTGATTGAAGAGATCGCACTTCACAATCAGTGGGCCGCCGCGTCGCTCCGCTTAACCCGCGAGTTCGGCTTGCGCGTCGAGGAGTCCTTGAAATTCGTAGCTGCGGTCGCTGACCTACAAACTGAGATTCGGCTGGCTAGGGCCTGGTGCAAGAATGGCGTTTCGCGCTCGATTCCGCTTCGAACAGCCGCGCAACGCTTCGCGCTAGACGCTGCCCTATTGGTCGCAGGGACGGGATCGCTCATCCCGCCCGAATTGTCATACGTAGAGCACCTGCGTCGCGTGCGTGAACTCTTAAGCCTCTTTGGTCTTCATTCTCGGCACGGACTCCGGCATCAGTACGCGCAGTCACGCTACTTCGAACTCACTGGACTCCGCTGCCCCGTGCAAGGCGGCCCGCAAGCATTCGAGCTGACTGAAAAAGAGTACAGGAACAGTCGCGCTGCTCGACAAACGGTTACATATGAATTGGGGCATAGTCGCGCGAGCATCGTTTCCGTTTACTTGGGGTCGATGACAGCGGGTGCGGCCGCGCGGGACCCATATTTAGATTCGCGCTGACGGTGTGGCTGTGAATCTCGCCCGCGCGGTTTGCGGTGTCTCGTTCAATGGGGCGCGTCGGCAACACTCGCATTGACATTTGCGCTCGCCACACCCGTTCATGCGACGCGTGTGCCGATTGTTTGATCCGAAGGCTCGCGCCGCTAGGAATATCTTTCCGCGCGAGCAACTGACTGACCTCGCATCCGCAAGGGCTGCTTGTGTGTGCACGTCGAACGCTCCCGAGAAAAGGTTCGAGCAAGCTAGCAGGGGCTTAATTCGGATCAGTGCTGATGGTTTTGCCGCGCTTAACCGCGTTAGCGTTTAGCGCAGTGGAGTAGGATGTACGGCGCGTGATACGCTGATACTCCTCTGAAAATAACGCGGGCGGTCCCACCTTTAGCCTTGCGATCACGATTACGGCGATGCAATCCAGTAGCTTGTACAAATTTGGCTCATTTGACGCGCGTTTGCAGCGTTTGCGGCGGTCGGGATGAGTCGATACAACGCAGAGATATCCGCCGGTTCGCTGATGCCGTTGGAGAGTCGCAGAATTGCGGCACTCTTACAGACCAATCCCAGCGAAGCGGCTTGGATTCAAGCGGTCGAAATCGACAACATTCTGCAAAAGAGAACGCCTGCCACTGCACGCCGGCAAGCGAGACTTATCAAGCGGCGCCTAACGACGCTCGACCCCGAGGCTTGGAAGTTAATTGTTGAACGCGATAGCGAGGTCAGCATGCAGTTGCTACTCGCCGCCTCCGTGAAACACAGCCAGCTGCTCGGTGACTTTCTGCTTAACGTGTATGCCCATCGTCAACGCAAATTGGAATTGACGCTCGCACCCTCCGATTGGCATGACTTTCTGGTGGAATGTGGCCATCATGATCCCGCTGTGACTGCATGGTCGGCGACGACAAAAAAGAAGCTGCTCGAAGTCATTGTGCGTATCTTGGCGGAGGCAAAGTATCTCGAAAACGGCCGTTCAATGAAAATGACACCTCGATCGTTGCACCCCGACGTGCGGCGCTACCTCATCGCGCACGATGAAGCCTATGTCCTCGAATGCTTGGAGCGAGCACGATGAAATTGAGTTTTGATGAGCGGCTTAACCAAATATTGCCTCGCATTACGTCGCGAGATTTTTTGGACAGCAAAGGTCTCGGTAACGAAATCGGCTTCTGGATATTTGACTACCCGCCCGACCGCGAAGTGGACATGCGGGACTTTCTAACCAGCACTGTGCTTCCGGCACTCGCCAAGCAGGTTCCGCCGGTGCGGGCCGCAAAGGTTGATTTGCTGCGACTGGTGACGGACCTGCTGGAGGAGCGAAATCTGCTTGATAAAGCCATCGAGATGCAGCAAACAAAAGGCGACGACTCCACGCTGGCCGCGTTGCGATCGGTACTCAAGGAAGACAAGATCGCGCAAATGATCTCCTCGCACTTTGATATTGCAAACCTCGACCTACTTATTCTCAGTGGCGTCGGCGCGGCCTACCCAATGCTGCGCACCCACACGCTGCTTTCTGCTCTGCACCCGATCATGGGCGACACGCCCCTCTTGATGTTCTTTCCTGGTCGCTACGACGGGCATTCGCTGCGCCTTTTCAACACCTTGGCCGAAGACCACTACTACCGGGCATTCCGTCTCGTACCTGAATCAACCTGACACATGCGCGCACCTCGCTGCACACTCGCAAAATCCCATAAAGACAATTCCATGAAAATCCGAGAGCTATTTATTAAGCCGATTGATCGCCCCATCAATGGTGTGATCAAGGCGGACCAGATGGACGCAGCCAGTGTCTGGCAGGAGCTCGAAGAGTATGTGGTGACGAAGCAGATCAGCGAGTATCTGCGCAAGTTTTTCGACGCGTATCTCGCTGCGATAGATCGTCCGAACGATGCTGCGA
>JAGNQL010000058.1 GCA_017989135.1 Burkholderiales bacterium | reverse complement strand
CGACGCCAAGGCATCGGCGAGGACGCAGAAATGGTGCAGCGACTACTCGCTGAGGGGCGCATCGGCAGCGAGGAAACCTACCTTGCGTACCCTACGGGCTGGACGCAGGTCTCGAACACACCGTATCGTTACTACAAACGTACGCCGATGGCCGGTGGTATTCGTGTGCCGCTCATCGCGCACTGGCCGAAGGGCATTGCCGACAGCGGAGCATTACGTCGGCAGTGGGTGCATGTCACGGATTTATTGCCTACGGTGCTTGAGCTCGCGGGCGTACCCTATCCGCAAACTTTTAACGGCTATCGCACGCGCGGAATGAACGGCACAAGCTTCGCTGCTACCTTAGGCAGTGGCGAAGCCGCGACGCAGCGGCGCAGCCAACACTACGAACTCGAAGGGAATCGCGGCTACATCAGCGAAGGTTGGAAAATTGTCTCGCTGCAGCCACCGGGCACATCGATCAATCTGCAAAACTGGATGCTGTTCGACCTGACGAACGACCCGACTGAAATACATGATCTCGCGTCGAAAGAACCCGAGCGACTCAAGCAGTTGATTTCGTTGTTTGAGGATGACGCGCATGCGAATTTCGTCTATCCCTTGGATAACCGCGACACCGGGCGCGCGATCACGCTACCACCCCACGAAATCGCTGACATCAATATGCCGCGCAATTTCTACCCTGGCGGGCAGTCGATCTCAAACATCGTGGTCTCACCGCTGATCGCGGATCGCAACTTTGTACTTAGCGCGCAATTTGAGTATTCCGACGGCGACGAAGGCGTTGTCTATGCACTCGGCGATCGCTTCACAGGGCTTCTTGCGTTTGTGGAGAGCGGCGCGCTGCATTTCGTGTGGCAGCGCTGGATGCGCCCCGTAGAGCTTGCGCCAATCGTGTTGAGCGCAGGCCCGCAGCGCTTCGTATTGGACTATCGCGCGCTAGGCGAACGCAAAGGCGTTGGCACCTTTGTTCTGAACGATCACGTGGTGATTGAAGCCGCTGAACTGATGCCAACGCCCGTTCGCTTGCCGTCGGGTGGGCTCGACGTCGGCATCAATCGCCGGCAACCGATAAGCGAAAGAATTGCAGGCCGCAACGGCTTTCGCTACAGCGGTGTCATTGACGTGGTTCGAATCGAGCCGGGCCTGCCAGCGCCCAACTCACCACTTGTGCAGGACGAAGCAGCCGTGCAGGCACGTATGCGCGCGGCGGCGAACGCTGCCGCGCAGTAAGCGCGGACGTCTAATTCGCTTCTAGCTTTAGTTCCTTAGCTACATCGGTCATCCACGCTGCGTCCGAGGCGATCTGACGACGGAAGTCGTCTGGCGTTTTGCTGGACTGCAAAATCATGCCGAACGGCGTTAGCTTGTTCACGACGGCAGGCGAAGCAATCGCTGCAGTCAGCTCTTTGTGCAGTCTTTGCACAATCGCCGGTGGGGTGTCAGGGTGCACGGCGAAGCCACCCCAAATGCGCAGTGGTGAAACGCTGATGCCGGCTTCCACGATGGTGGGAACGTCCGGAAACTCCTTTAGGCGAACCGAATCGATAGCAGCGAGCACTCGCACTTGGCCTTTTGGCGCAAATTGCGCCGCAAAAATCGCAGGGGCAATGGTGAAATGCACTTCGCCACCGACGACCGCTTTGACCATATCGGGGCCGCCTTTGTAAGCCACGTTGATGGCCTTGAAGCCAGCAACTTTTTCGATTTGCGCCACTTTCAAATGCTCGATTGAGCCAGGTCCCGGCGTCGAGTAGTTGAGTTTGTCCGGGTTGGCGCGGCCGTAGTCGACTAGGTCTTTGATTGATTTGAATGGCGTGTTTGGGCCGACCATCAATACCATCGGGGTCTCGCCCGCAATCGAGATGGGTTGGGTTTGCTTCACGATGTCGTAACGCTTTTGCACAACTTGCACACCCACCATTCCGGCGTTCAAGTGCAGCAATGTGTAGCCATCCGCAGGCGCTGCGAGTAACGCTTGCAAACCGACTTGGAACAGGCCACCCGGTTTGTTGTCGACGACGACGGAGTGCTTGAGTTGTTTTTCAAGTTCCAGCGCCATCGTCCGTGTCGCCACGTCCGCTGCCCCGCCAGCGGGCAGCGGGATGATGATTTTTAGAGGTCGATTCGGGTAGTCCGATTGCGCGTGTGTGCCATGCGAGCAAAGCGCTGTTAGCGTTAACGCGCAGACGCCAAAAAGCCGACGTATAGTGAATGAATGGTTCATGGATGCCTTCCTACGGCTGATCGCTTTGGGTATTTGAGTGTGTCGTAGTGGTGATTCAGTTGGCGCGTGGGCCATGCGTCCAGCGGCCCGGGCGGGCTGGCGTAATCTCGCCTTGTTCAATCACAGGAATACCGCTGACCAACGTTGCCACATATCCGTGCGACTTTTGCACCATACGACGCCCGCCCTGTGGCAGATCACGAACAATTTCCGGCATCGGCAGTGCTAGACGATCTAGGTCGACAACGTTTATGTCAGCTTTCATTCCGGCTGCAATCACACCTCGATCCGCTAGGCCCATGTGCGCCGCGTTCCGCTGCGTGAGCATGTTGACGACCTGAGGGAGTGGGATTTTTGGTCCGCGAGTTCGCTGCACCCCCCAATGCGCAAGCATGCTGGTCGTGATGCTCGCGTCGCAGATCGTGCCCACGTGCGCTCCGCCATCGCCGAGTGCGCAGAGCACGTTTGGATGCAGCATCATCTCGCGCACACGATCCAGAGAACCTTTGAGGTAGTTGTGAATTGGGAAGTAGACCAAGTTGCTGCCATCGCCGCCGGCGAGATGGTCGTACATCAGTTCTCGCGCGGAAACGCCACGCGCCTTGGCTTGCGCGCCAAACGATGAGGAGGGCAGCGGTTCGTAATCCATGCTGCCGCCTGCGTCGGCGATAAGCGGAAACAGCGTGAAGGCAATCTGTTCAAAGTTAGCGACGACGTAGTCGGCGAGCGGGGGAATTGACGAACCCTCCACCGAGAGGCGCACAGGCTTTTCAGAGAGAATTTTCGCCCGTGTTTCAGGTTCGCGTAGCTTTTGCGCGCGCTCTTTCGCCGGCAGATGACTGATAGCTTGATAGCTTGGAAACGCCGCTAGGAGATTGAGTGTGGTGTCGAGGCCATTGAGCACCCCAATCCCACGTGGTGAAGCTTGGAGACGAACGGTAATTCCTTTCTCCGCGCTGGCGAGCGACGCATCACCCAGCCACTGCGACTGACGCGGTGCGATGACACGATCCATCCAAGTAATCGATATTGGCCGATTGGCTAAGCGCGCCATATCTTCAAGCTTCGCGTACTCGCGATCAAATCGTTGTTGCTCTTCTTCCGGCGTTCCGCGCGGGCTCGCGAAATCGCTGATGCCTTGAATCACGCGGTACGGTAGATCGCGAAGCACTGAAGCCAGTGCATTGAGTTCCACCGGGCTAACCTCGAACGATGGGGTCATGTTGCCGCCAGCGGTGCGATGGGTCTCCGTGCTGCCCATCGCAAGCCCTGCAGCACCGTCAACCAACGCTTGGCGCAACAGCGCTTGCATCATCGCAATATCCACGTCGTTTGCGGGCTCGCCGCGAGCGGCGCGCTCACCCATGACATAGAGGCGCAGGCAATCATGCGGAACCAAGGTCATGAAATCCAACGAATGCGGCATGGCATCCAGCGCGCGGCCATAGTCCGTGAACGTCTCCCAATTCCAAGTCATTCCCTCGCTTAGCGCTGTGCCCGGAATTTCTTCAACACCTTCCATTAAGTCGATAAGGACGTCGCGATCACCCGGACGTACGGGTGCGAAACCGACGCCGCAGTTGCCCATTACGAGAGTTGTGACCCCGTGATAAATGCTCGGCGTAAACGTTTCGTCCCACGACGCTTGTCCGTCGTAATGCGTGTGAATGTCAATGAATCCCGGCATCACGTGCAACCCGGTGGCGTCAATGGTGCGTTTGGCGGGTTCATCAACATCACCCATCGCAACAATTTTTCCGTCGCGAATAGCTACATCGGCAACAAAGGGGTCGGCACCCGTGCCGTCAACGATCGTACCGTTGCGAATTAGAACGTCAAGCATGATGATTTCCGGAAATGGTAAGTAGGTGGTTAGTCGCGTACGAGATGCGCACGAGCTTCAAGCATGTTCAACATGGAGCCTGGCGCCTGCGCTCCTGGTTCGATGACGACACGGTTAATGTGTCCGTTGTAGGCAAACGTGCCGTGGGAGGCGTATCGAGGCGAGATGCGTTGGCGGCGGTCAAGGCCGATGTCGATTCCCTCGAAATGAACGCCCATGGGTGTCGGTGACATCTTGGTGACTGGGACAGCCTCGACGCCATTAAGAACCAGTCGGCCCTGTCCTTGGCGTTTGCCCAACGCAGAAAATTCAAACTCAATGATCTGCGCGCCAGGTTGCAGCGTCACGGCAGGCAATTCGATCGGTGACATCCAACGATGAAACACAAAGTGTGCTTTACCGTCCATCACGAACAACACCAAGCCGACGAAGGCTTCACCTATCGCAAAAATCACACCTTGTTGCCCCGGTTGCCAATCAAATTGGCTGCGAATGTTGAAATTACGATCAGCAATCAAGGGCCCGACAACGACGCGGCTGACGCTTTGTGCACCGGGGAAAAATGTGCGTGTTCGGTTCACAGTTTCGGCGAGAAACGGCGGTATCGTCACTGCGCGCTCCAACGCACGATTGTCCAGCGGGTAAACAGAGTTCGCCCACGCGTCGTCATCAAATGCTTTGGCTAATTCCGCGACTTTATCGGGGTGCGATGCAGCCAAATCGCGCGTTTCACACGGATCGGTGTTGAGATCAAACAGCATCCAGTTGTCGAGCGTTTCAATCTTGCCGCCTCGAGGTTGCAACGACGCAATCTTCCAACCGTTCGCGATGTACGCGCGATTGGCCTCTAGTTCATAGTGTTGATGCGTGCGCAGTGTCGTTGCCGCTGGATCAGTCAACATGCCTGCGAAACTCATGCCGTCCGGCTTGCGCGCGTCAAAACCATTGCTTTGATTCGGGTGTGCGATGTTGAGAAGTTCTAGAAGCGTGGGCGTGACGTCGGTGACGTGTATCCATTCGCGGCGAATCGACCCCGTGTCGGCTACACGTTGCGGACAACGAATGACAAACGGCACGCGGATGCCTCCGTTCAGCGGTGTGCGCTTGAAGTAATAGAACGGTGTGTTTGATACCTGCGCCCACCCGGTCGGGTAGGCGGCCATCGTCTCATCGAGGCCGAGCAAATTGTCGCGCGCGAGTTGTAACGCTTGCTCGGTATTGACCGGAAGGCCTTCTCGCTGGTCTGTGAAGTTGGGCGTACCGTCCAGACCGCCGACTGCGCTCGCACCGTTGTCGGAACTGAGTAGGATGATCGTATTGTCGAAGATGCCCGCTTGCTTTAGAAACGCAACGATGCGGCCGACGTTCTGGTCGATGTTGTCCACAAGACCCGCGTAGAGTTCCATGTAGCGCTGGAAGAGCTCTTGCTTGTCAGCAGGCAAACTCTCCCATGCGACAACGCCTTGTGGCATGGAAGCGAGATGGTGCCGTTCGTCGAGTAACCCCATCGCCTGCTGCTTTGCGTGACGTGCTTTGCGAAACGCGTCCCAGCCTGCGGCATAACGACCGCGATACTTCGCGCTGTCGATAGGCTTTGCTTGAATCGGCATGTGCGGCGCGTTAAAGGCCGCGTACAAAAAGAACGGATGCGTAGGGTCGCTTGCGTGATGTTCTTTCATCCACGCGATAGCTCGGTTTGTCCAATCGTCAGTTGCGAAGTGGCCTTCCGGATACGCGTCGATTTCCATCATCTGATTGCCTTCGTACAGGCGATCCGGATGGAAGTAATTCGTCTCGGCATCGAGGAAGCCGTAGAACTTATGGAATCCGCGTTGCAGCGGCCAGGACCGGCGGTCACCGGCGTCGTATACGTTGTGGCTCCATGTGTTGTGCCACTTGCCGACCATCATGGTCGTGTAGCCCTCGGCCCCCAAAATTTCTGGCAACGTCGGCGCGTCTAAGGCGATTTCGCTGCTGTAACCCGGATAGCCCGGATTGGCGTGCGCAATCCAACCGCATCCCACGCTGTGCGGATTCTTGCCGGTTAGAAGCGCTGCGCGCGCCGGCGAACACATCGGCACGGTCGTGTAATTGACAAAACGAAGCCCTTCACCAGCGAGCGCGTCGATGTTCGGCGTTTCAATTTCACCGCCGAAGCATCCAAGATCAGAGAAGCCGAGATCGTCGAGGTAAATAATGACGACGTTTGGCTTGCCGTGCGCGCGCTCAGCGCTTGTTTCCGGCCACCACGGCGTCGAATCCTTGATCAGACGATCAATCTTTCCCTTGAATGCGTCAGCAGGATTGCCATTGCTTTGCGACATGCTCAGTAGCCTACTGTTTCTCTAGTAGGCCAAGGCGCTTCACGAGCGCGCGTTCAATCTCGAGCTCACGCGCAATCTGCGCAGAAAACGCCTGTGGCGCAGCAAAGGTCACGAGACCGCCTTGTTTAGCGATCAATTCTTTCACCGGTTGGGAGGCGAGGGCGTCAGGAAGGACTTCGTTTAATCGAGCAACGACGTTGTCCGGCGTGCCCGCGGGTACAACGAGGCCTCCCCAAGGTTCAAATACGAAGTCAGCAATTCCCGCTTCCGCCATTGTGGGCACGTTCGCGAATAGTGGCAGACGCGACTTGCTGGTAATAGCCAGCGCCCGCAATTTCCCTCCTTGAACCAGCGGCGCCACAGCACCGAGCAACCCGATAATGAAGTCAATCTGTCCGCCCATCATGGCCTGTGCCGCTTCCACGGCACCTTTGAACGGCACATGCAGCGCGTTGAAATTTCCAACTTTGTCGGCTAGTTGCTCAACCGCAAGGTGTGCGGGCGAGCCAACGCCGCCAGAGCCATAGCTCAGCTTTCCGGGATTGGCGCGGACGGCCGCAATCAGGTCTTTCGTCGACTGGTAAGGAGAATCAGCACGCACCACCAGCATGAAAGGCGTTGACGAAAGCTTCGCGACGAGACGAAATTCTTTTAGCAAATCAATTTTTGCGTTCATGGCCTGTTGCGTCACGAGGCCCGAGTGAAGATAACCCAACGTGTAGCCGTCAGGGGCCGATTGCGCGACCGCTTTCGTGCCCAAAAGGCTGCCAGCACCGGGTTTGTTATCCACGATCATCGTTTGACCGAGTGCCGCGGACAATCGCTCTGCGAGGCCGCGCGCAAACAAGTCAACACCACCGCCGGCGGGAGACGAAACCACGAGCTTCACGACCCGATTCGGCCACGCGCTCTGAGCCGCCGCAAGCGGTGCAAGTACCGGTACAGACATGATTGCGCCGACGAGACGACGACGAAACGGGCTTTGCAGCATGGTGAATCTCCTTGGGGCTACGGTTTGTATTTATGTGTATGAGTTGGCGTACGACTAGTTGTCGGTTCGCAGAATGAAGTCCGCGGCGCGTTCGCCGATAACGATTGAAATCGCATTGGTGTTCGTTGAGGCAATCGTTGGCATGACTGATGCGTCTGCAACGCGTAGGCCGTCAATACCGTGCACGCGTAGTTCTGGATCAACGACCGAATCGCTCGAATCGCTTCCGATTCGACAGGTACCGACAGGGTGGTAAGCGGTTGCGCCGGTAGCGCGCAGGTAGGCTACTAACGCTTCGTCGCTGACCGTGTCTGGTCCAGGACGAATTTCGCGTTCGACGAAATTCGACAACGGTCCGGTGGCAGCAACGCGCCGCGAAAGCTTCAGCGCATGTACACACGCGTTGATGTCGTCGGGGTGCGTGAAATGGTTCGAAATCAATCGCGGATCGGCTGCTGCGTCGCTGTTCTTGATATGCGAACTGCCACGTGAGCGGGGCCGAATTTGAAACGACGCTATCGTGAAGCCGTCGAAGTTGTCGAGCACGATTTTCCCGGCTCCGCGGTTGCCGGGGCTGGTGACTTGTTGCACTTGAATTTTTAGTTCTGCGTGTTCGCCACCCGGCTGGGACGGCGCGAAAGCCTGGGCGGTAATGGTCACGCTACTTAGCGGCCCGTCTCGCTTCGTTAGCCAGCGCAATGCAAGTTTTGCCTTCCCAATCGGACTGTTCAAATCGCGGTTCCAGCTGACGCCAGGTCGTGCCTGATACATGATGGGACTGTAGACGTGTTCGCTCAGATTTTCTCCGACCATCGGCAGTTCATGAACGAGCGGAACGCCCGCGGCATTGAGTACGTTAGGGCGGCCAATGCCGGAAAGTTCAAGCAGCTGCGGTGAGTTGAACGCACCGCCGCAAAGGATAACTTCACGCTTCGCGCGAAGGGTCGCGTCAGTCCCGTCGATGCGCGCTTTGACGCCAGCCGCGCGCTTTCCTTCGAGCAAAACACGTTGAACTAGAACACCTGTCTTGAGCGTCAGGTTCGTGCGCCCGACGGCGTCGTCGAGGTAAGCCATTCGCGTGTTGCAGCGCACACCGTTCCGTGTGTTGAACTGCAAGTAACTGCCGCCAAAACCGCGCGCGTTGTAGTCCTTCACTCGCGGGGCAACGCCAGCCGCCTGCAGCGAGTCCAAAAAAGCGTCGGGTAGCGCGTCGACCGGTTTGAATTCGGTGACTGTGACCGGGCCGCTGCGTCCGCGCGAGGCCTCGTCGCCGTCCGCATAGCTCTCAATTTTGCGAAACCATGGCTGAAGATCAGCATAACTCCAACCAGGGCAACCGTCTCGCGCCCAGAGGTCATACTCATGCGGCGTACCATGTACCCAGATCATGCCGTTGACCGTTGATGATCCGCCGACCACCCAGCCGCGCGGCCAGTAAATCTTGCGATCATTCATCTGCGGATCGGGTTCGGTGAAAAAGTTGCGAATCACCTTGCCTTGCTGCAGCACCTGAACGACACCAGCAGGTATGCGCGTCCACATATTGGTGTCGGCTGGTCCTGCTTCTAAAAGCAATACTGAATGCCGACCGCTTTCAGACAGGCGGGCAGCCAATGGCGCGCCAGCAGAACCTGCCCCCACAACGATGTAGTCAAACGTATCGGTCGTAAGCATCATGCTGCGTCGTTTGCAAGCATCGCCTGTAGCGCCAAAGCTTCTTGACCCATTCGATCAAATTGGCGATCTGGCATTTCCTCTTGCTCAAAGCCTGCTTTCGTTTGTTGCGGGACGGGTTCGACCATCAGTTCCACAAACACGGGACCGTCCATTGCCAGCAGTGCGGCAAATCGTTCGGCCCATTGCGCGCCGTCTGAAATACGCTCGGCGTGAACGTAGCCGCACTTACGCGCCACTTCCGCAAACTGAAAATCGGTTGTGGCGACTTTCATGTTGGCAAGGCCCGTGAACTGCGTGCCGTTGTGAATAACGACGTGCAGAATATTTTTTACATTCGCTGCGACCACCGTCGCAAGGCCACCGAGTTCCATCAGCAGACTGGAGTCGCCGTCGATGACGATGACCTTGCGTTGAGGCTGCGCGAGCGCAAGTCCCAAGCCCAGTCCTGCCGCACCGCCCATGAGGGGCACAGAGCTGATGCGCCCCGTCGTCGCCACTTGTGCTGCGGAGGCGTTTGCGCCGAGCAGCGACTTCAGTTTCGCGATTCCAAGCCCTAGTACGAGGCCCGCTTTGCCACCAATGAGCGGCACCATCTTGGCTTTGCCATCCGCACCTTCGATGCGGTCAAAAATAAACATCGACAGCATCGTAGAAACGAGCACTGCATCGCCACGTCCCTTCGCTACTACGCCACACGCTTGAACAATATTCATCATGATGTTTTCCTCTTAACGCCAAGCCATCGGTGCGGAAACTAAAAGCACAACAGCCGTGCGCTGCGCCTCTGCTTGTTCGAACGCTTTGTCCATCTTCACGAGATCGGCTTCGTTGTCCAAGCAATGAAACGGCACGCCAATCGCACCGAGCAGCGGCTCCATCATGCGAACCATCGTGCGCCGAGATTCGGTCGACGGTCGGCCCAGATTGGCGTACTCACGCCCGAACTGTCCGACCATCAAAACCATTGGTATGTGAGCATCTAAACAAACAGCGCGAAGCGTGTTGATGCAGTTGTAGAGCCCTTGGTTTTGCATCATGAGCAGCGGTCGTTTCCCGCCGATCGTAAGTCCGGCGGCGACCGTTACCGTTTGATTCTCGTTAGCACAATTGATCAAGCGAATGCCTGAAACGCCTTGTTCCAAATGGGAGTGCAGCGCAAGCTGAACCCAATCTGGTACGGTCACCACATGATCCACTTGATTTCGCTGCAGTGCAGCAACACATGCTGTGCCGGGAATTGAATAATCTTGAAGAGTCACGTTTTTCCTACCCATAGAGACGTTAGCCGCGCAGTTGCCGGATAATCGGACTAAACAGTGGAGGCTACGAGATGCAATCGGGTAGTTCTGTCAAATTGGAGACAAAGGGCGAACGCGTCGACCCGAAAGTAAAGGCGCGTCAGCTACTTGAAGCCGCCTTGGGTTTCGGAGACTGCGAGCCACGCACACTTGACGCGCTCATATCTGGCGGCAATCTGCGCACATTGGGCAAAGGCGAGGCGCTTACGCGCCGGGGCGAGCCATTTGACATGCTCTCGTTGATCGTCGAGGGATCTCTAGAGGCCAGTCACCTTCGCCACGACGGCCATCGTCACTTAGTGTCGTTTTTGCAGGCGGGTGACGTCGTGGGCATGATCAGCATGCTTGACGGCCTCGGGCACGTCAATGACCTTTATGCACGTGGCGGCGTCACGACAGTGTTGGTTATGCCGGGAGAGATTGTGCGCGAATGTCGGTTGCGCGATCCGGCGCTCGGTCGGGCTTTTGAGTTGCAGTTGGCGTTTCGCAGCCGGCTACTCTACGAGCGATTGTCGTCCGACCCATCGTTACCGTTGGAATCTAGGATTGCGCGTCTACTGCAAACATTGGGCGCGCTGTATGGTCGCAAGGTCCCAGAGGGTATTTCGCTTGAAATGCGAATCTCCCAAGCAGATTTGGGTGACTGGATGGGAGTAAGTCGTCAGCGCGCGAATTTTGCTGTTCAGCAATTGCGCGACGCCAACCTCATTAGTGTGCGCTATTCGGCGATCACGATTACTGACCCAAAAGGGCTCTCCGCGCGCGCCATGACCTGAGGAGGCGTTTGGCGCGCACGAAGAGGGAGTGCTCCGACTAGAACGAGTGGCGCATGCCCAATGAGAACCCGGTCACTGACGAGGCGGTCGGGTTGCGCCCTAAGCCCGCAATGTTGACGGCTTCCAGCATGTACCCGTCTTTGAACGAGTTCTTGAACGCCGCAGCGGTGAGCGATGTACGCTTGGACATTGCGTAATCTGCACCCAAGACGATGGTGTCTTTCACGCCATTGCGACCGGCGATGCCGTTCAATGAGGTGCCTTTGTCGTGGTAGTAGCCGCCGCTGAGCGTGGTGGCTCCGAGCCCCCGCCACGAAACGCCCACATGCAAAATCTTGTTCGTTTGCGTCAAGCGTCCAGCAGTCGTATTGTCGAGCTTGTTGTCGTACCACGCTAGGTACGGACGAATCGTGCCGAACGTCACGTTGCCGCCCACACCCCATGTCGTATGCCGTGGAACTGCACCGGTTGCTGCGATCGCGGCGGGGGCATTGACACGATAGGCCAAAGCGCCGACGCTGTACATTTTCGTGGTGCTCGAAATCTCGCCCGAGTAGCTCTTGCCGAGCGTGCCGTTGCCAGCGACTTCTCCGAGTCCGTAGCTCACGGCGGCGTCAACTACGCCCGGTACACCGACGCGATACTTGATCGAATTGTCAACGCGGCTATCGTTAGCGGGTGCGGTGCCGTAGCGGTTCACACCAAAGAGCGCCAACGGCGTGACGTGCAAATTGGAACCTGCCAAATTGAACACGTCGAACGAGCGGATCGCGCGATCCGTTGCTGCGTGGAACTGGCGGCCAACGGTGATCGCGCCGGTCGCGCCGGTGTCGAGTCCGACCCACGCTTGACGGTTGAATAGCTTGCCCGCGGCCAACGCGCCGCCGTTGCCTGTGTCCAGCGCGACAGTCGACTCAAGGCGAAACAACGCGCGCATGCCGCCACCGAGATTCTCAGAGCCCGATATGCGAAACCACGAGGCCGCGAGCGTGTTGTCGCCGACATCGTTCAAAGAGCCGCCGCCGGTTTGGTTGTTCTTGTGCGTGATTGAAATGCCGAGTTGGCCCGCGAGTTCGACGTTGGCCGTTTGTGCAGATGCTGCAGCGCTCATCGCAAGCGCCAATGCGGTCGCGGCGAACTGAACGTGTTTTGACTGTGACATGATGAAAATTCCTCCTTATGGATCTTGGTCGTACCAAATCGAGCATAGGAGGGGCGACGCGTAAAAACTGTCCGAAACGCGACACTTGGGCACGCGCGCGCGTTTTCGCGCGGATGCTGTTGCAGGATTACATAGGGTTGCTTCGTACGTTCTAGGGCGCGACGGGTCGGTAACTCTGCAATGGAGTGGCGCACACCTAAAGGCTGCCTTATGGCTTTTTGCCTGAATCGACAGCTGTACGGCCGTTCAAGCTACATTTTTCACTAAGTCGATAAATGTAGAAAAACGTCTGGAACGACGGTAGACCTGTCGTTGGCGCGTTAAAGCTGATCAATCACCGCAAGGTGTTTTGCCTTTTGCACGTCGTGGAGCCAGCTCGCACGAATACTCATGGCGGCGAGCGCTTTGAGATCGCTTTGCGAGAGGTTTAGCGCGCGCGCGGTGGCGCGATAGTTTTCGCCGACGTAGCCGCCGAAGTAGGCTGGGTCGTCCGAATTGATGGTCACGAGCATACCCGCGTCCATGAGTTTTTTGAGTGGATGCGCGGCCAGCGACGGCACCGCGCAAAGCTTCACGTTCGAGAGCGGACACACCGTGAGCGGCATTTGCGCGCGGGCCAAACGAGACGTGAGCGCGGCGTCTTCAATCGCGCGGATTCCGTGATCAATCCGCGCGACGCGGAGGACGTCGAGCGCCTCGATGATGTACTCAGGTGGGCCTTCTTCTCCGGCGTGCGCGACGACGGGCAAGCCGCGCGAGCGCACTTCGGCGAACACGCGCGCGAACTTCGACGGTGGATGTCCGACTTCACTCGAATCCAACCCGAAACCGTGAAAATTTGACATGTACGGCTCAAGCTCTGCGAGCGTATCAATCGCGTCTTGTTCGCTTAAATGGCGCAAAAAATTCGGGATTAAGCGCCAGGTAATGCCAAGCTCTGCCTCGCCGTCGTGCAGCGCTTGCACGACGCCTTCGACCACGATTTCAAGATCGATGCCGCGCGCAGTGTGCGTTTGCGGGTCAAAGAAAATTTCAACGTGAACGACGCCATCGGCCTTCGCGCGCTGCAAGTACGCCCACGTCAAATCATAGAAATCGTCTTGATCGCGGAGCACGTCCGCCCCGGCGTAATACAGATCTAGAAACTCTTGCAGATTGCTGAAATCGTACGCCGCGCGCACGGCTTCCACGTCGGCATAAGGCAGCGCGATGCCGTGCTTCTTCGCTTTGGCGAACATCATCTCTGGCTCTAGCGAGCCTTCGATATGCAGGTGCAGCTCCGCTTTTGGCAAACGCGCAATTAACGTGTCAATTGCGGCGTCCGCGCTGATGCGGTCTTTGTTCAGGAGTTCGTTGAATGTGCTCATGCCTGGCAGTTTAGCGCGGAGGTAGGCGGCTAGGGCAGCGCCGCCGCGCAGCTTGTGTTGAGGTAACTACGGATCGTGGTGTCGGTGTTGCGCGGACCGGGAATCGTGAGGCCCGCAGTGATCGCCGTGCCTTTGAGCCCCAGCATCGCGCGCAGAAGAATCACGCCGTCGATGGCCGGATTGACCGTGCCGTCTCCGTCGATATCGACGACTTTGGTCGAGACCAAATCACGCGCGTTTTTCTCGGCACGGTCGTAAGTAGTCGTCGCAGCAGAAGTCGTGCCCGATGCCCCACTGGCAATAGCCGCGCCGCGATGACCCTGCATAGCGCGCAGAATCATCAGTCCATCTGCCACGCCGTTTCGCAGGCCATTGCCGGTGCCATTAACGTCGAGGCTGCACGGCAGCGCGACTTGGTTCACCCAGAGGTCGGTGGCGTTTTGCATCGCGGCGAGCTTCGTGCTGTTGCTGTGCATCGCGCTCAATTGAGCAGCGATTGAATTCGCGGTGCTTGGGTTGGTTACCGTCGCGCCATTGTTTTCGCGTACCTGATTGCTCATTAGCAAGCACCAGGATTTGGTTGCCGCCGGAACCGCGCCGGTACCCGAGCAGCCGCCGAAGTCCCAGTCGGGACTGGTGTTTAACGTGACCACCCAGTGCATTGGCGTGATGTCGTCCAATTGATAGAAGGAGCGCGTGCCCTCTAAGCTACCCGTGTGGCTAACGAAGTACCCGAGCAGCGCATTGCTCGCGGTAACGCGCCATTCGGTGACGCCTGCGCCATAGCTGTAACGATAAGTCCAACTGTTGGAACCGGAGGTCCCAGAGCTGATCGTCGGGCCTGTGAAGAGACTGTCGGAGCCACTTGTATTGCTGCCCGGAAAATCGAGCAGATGCGGTGCGCGCAGTCGTTGCTTCGTGCTTTGCAGCATGCGCAAATATTCCTGCGCAGAGAACACCCAGCCCCCGGCGCCACCATAGTCGCGCGGTCGAAAGTTCGTGGGACGCGGAACGACACACGGTGAGTAGGGCGCGCGCGCATACACGTCACACCACGCATACGCGAGGAAGCTGCCAGGCTGGTCGTAGTACTCGTTGATTTCGGCGGTGGAGGCGTCACCCGGTTGCAGGCGATCGCGGTTGTCAGCGCGAGCGAGCGACGCGTAGGCGATGCCCGCCGGTTGCAATACGCGCTTTTGTACGTAGTCTTCGTAGCCCGTATAGCCCGCACCCGCGCGAATGGCGATCACGCGCTCGGCCCAGCAATACGCGATGTTGGTGTAGAACTGGAAGTACGCGCTGCTCACTTGCGGCGGCGCGCCAGGCGTGTAATGCAGGATGCGTTGGCCGAGGTCGCTGTCGAGCATTTCTTTACACGTCTTCAACCACGACGTTGGCGTCGTTTCGTTGGGCATCGGCTTAACGCGGCCAATCGGGTCGGAATTCTTAACGATGTGGCGCGGCTGTCCAGCGGGGTGACCTTCGCAGGGCGTGGCCGAAGGGAAGGTGCTGCACGCCGCCGTGCTGTAGATGCGCTGGTTGCGATCAAAGCCCGCCTCGTGATTGAGCAAATGCTTCACTGTGACCGCCGTCATCCGGCTGTCTGCGGGGCTCGCGGGTAGAGGCGAACCCGCTTCCTCGCGCAAGATCGCATAAGCCGACTCCGTGAGCGA
>JAGNQL010000237.1 GCA_017989135.1 Burkholderiales bacterium | reverse complement strand
CGTCAAAGGCGCGCTGTGGCTCGCCGTACACACCCCAGAATTCCAGATTCAACGATAGGCAGCCCAGACATGAATCCCAAAGACATTCAAAAGCGCCGCGACTTCCTGAAATCCGCAACCGCGATGGCCGTGGGCGGCGGCTTGCCCACGATCGACGCGTTGAGCAACGTTGCGCTCGCAGCAGGCCCCGTTGGCGTCACCGAGGTAGGGGCCGACTACAAAGCCATCGTGTGCGTGTTTTTGTACGGCGGACAGGACGCGTCGAACGTATTGATTCCGTACCAAGACGGAAATGCAACGGGCACGGCGCTGGGTGCTACGACTGTGGAGTTTGATCGGTACGCGCACGATCGCTCAAATTTTTCGACCACTACGCCAGCTGGCGACCCGCCGGTTCAAAACTCCAGTTCCGGCAATCTGGCCTACACCCGCGCGCAGCTCGCGGCCACTGCACTGCCAGAAACAACGCTCAACAGCATCACAAGCACCGCGTCGCCGTCCGCAGGCGGTTGGACGACGAACACGTACGGCCGCAAGTTTGCGCTGCATCCGAACTACACCGAACTTAAAGCGATTTACGACGCCGGAAAACTCGCCGTCATCTCCAACGTTGGTCCGCTGATTGCACCGATCAATCGCGCCGAGTGGTACACCGGGACCGGTGGCGCGCGTCCCGTGAACCTGTACTCACACGACGACCAGCAAAAAGGTTGGATGAGCGGAACGGCCAACCTCGCCAATCCGTCGATAGGTATCGCCGGACGCATCGCATCGCACACCGCGATTAGTAGCTTAAATCCCGGCGCAAAGATTTCGACGCAAGTTTCGGTCGATGGCACCAACACTTTTATGTTGACCGCGCCAACAGCACCGGTGAACGCGATCGCCTATCAGGTCGGAACAGGCTCAATTGGGCGGTTGCAAACGGGAACCACCACGCCAATTTGGACCACGGTGAATACGGTTACGTGCAACACGAGCGGCACCTTCATCACGAACAACCCGACCTCGCCGTACTGCGTAACGGGCGGTCCGATTCGCGTGAGCAACGGTTACTCATGGAACGCCACTATGATGGCTCCGTTCAACAGTCGGATGACGATGACCAGCGAAGCAACATCAATCTACAACGACCAATGGCGGCAGACCATGCGCCAGTCCATCGATACTGAAGTCGCCATTTCGACCGCCTTCCTGAATAGCCCTCCCACTGAAGAGATCGTGGCGCCATTCGAAGCCATGAAAGCCAGCGGCCTCAGTCTCAACGGAGGCACGCTCGGCGCACAGCTACGCATGGTTGCAGCGCTGATCCGCGCGAGCAATCAGCTAGGAACGAACGCAGCAACACCGTTGAAGCGTCAGATTTTCTTCGTCAGCATCGGCGGCTTTGACACCCACGGCACTGAGTTCTGGACGAACAATCCGAACAACAACAAGCAGATCAGCAAAGCGATTAGCGCGTTCTGGACCGCGATGGGCAACGTAAAAATTCGGGACGCTGCAGGCACAGGCTACCTGCCGGGGAGCGCGCAAGACCGCGTCACACTCTTCACGATGACCGAGTTTGGTCGGACGCTCGATTCCAACGGCAACGGTTCGGACCACGGCTGGGGCAGCCATCAAATCGTGCTCGGCGGAGCGGTGAAAGGCGGCAAGATTTACGGGCAGGATCACAATGTCACAGCGACCCAAGCGGGCACATCGCCGTACATGGGGCTCAACGGCACCACGCGGGCCGACCTCACTGCTGGCGCCGTCCCGCGCATCGGTTTGCCGCCGGATCGCTACTCCGCCCCAAACACCGCCGGACTACGCTGCAACGGCCTCAATCACATGCTTGACCGAGGCGAAATGCTGCCCACAACGTCAAGTGATGCGGTCGTTGCGACAATCGCGAAGTGGTTCGGTGTTCCTCCGGCCGACATCACCGGTGCAGCAGGCGTGTTTCCGACGCTCGCCACGGCGCATCCGAACGGGTACGACATGGGGTTCATGAACTAGCGCGTCGAACGAAACAGCTATTGGAGTCGAGCGGCTTCAGCCAAAATACTCGCATGGATCTAAACCTTCGCAGCCGCTCTCTCACCCAGAGCAGACGCCAACCCACCCTGCGCTTCGGCCTTTGGCTGTGCGCCGTACTCTTGCCGTTCGCTGCGCTCGGCCAAGACCCGAACGTTGGCAAGTCGCTTTACAACACGCCGCTTGTCCCAGGGCAACTGAGTTGCGGCGCAGGCGCCTGTCACGGGCCCGATCCGTTGGCGCGACAGAACCGCATCCAGAACGGCGACACGCCGGGCGGGATTGGGCTCGCTATCAACACAGTTAGCCAAATGGCATTTCTGCGCGGCCAAACCACTGCGGCGCAACTGATCGACATCGCCGCATACATTGCCGACCCCGCGTCGGCCACCGGAAGCCCGGCGGCGCAGCTTTCCGCCACCACATTGACCTTCGCGGCGACTAATGTCGGTCAGATCACCGCTGTGCAGCAAATAACGGTTACCAACAACGGTACGCTGCCACTCATTGTCGGTGCGGTGTCCGCGAATAGCGCGGACTTCTCGGCGAGCACTGCGTGTTCGACTGTAGCCGTGGGCGCCAACTGCACAATCGCTGTCACCTTTGCACCAATGGCGAGCGGCGCACGCACTGCGACACTGCAAATTGTTCACAACGGTCCTGGCGGGCAGAGTACCGTTTCGCTGTCCGGAACGGGAGTTGCTGCACCAGCGGCTTCCGTATCGGCCCAGAGCATTGACTTTGGAACCGTGACACTGCCGTTTTTTTCGCTGCCGCGCACAGTCACGGTCAGCAACACGGGAAACGCTCCGTTACAGCTAACGGCGATATCGCTCGCTGGCGCTAGCTTCTCACGGGAAGGAGGCGACTGCGTCGCAACCACGATGCTTTCGCCAGCGGCAAGTTGCAGTATCGCACTGCGATTCACGCCTTCGGCTGAAGGTCTCGCGACGGGTGTACTTTCCATCGAGCATAGCGCGTCGAGCCTGGCGATTTCGATAGCGCTCTCCGGCTTCGGGTCCACGAGCGCACTGACGACTAGGACGATGACGGAGTATCTGTATCTCCCTCTTCACTATTACTTCATCACCTCGCGCGACGAAGAAAAAACGCTGCTTGACGCGAGCACGAGTTTCCAACGAACAGGTTTGCAGTTCAAGGTGTACGTCTCGCCACCACAGAGTGCCGTCGGTATCTCGCGATACTACTTCGACAAAGCAGCGTTAAACGGAGCCCGAGGGACGCACTTCTACACGCTGCTTGACAGCGAAAAAGCGCTACTCGCCGCGCTCAACCCAGACAACCTAGCCGCGCCGTTAAAACCGTTCAACGAAGGCACGGACTCTTTCGCCTACACTCCCGTTGTTTCAGGGGCCAGCACAAGTTGCGCGCCCGGATTGATACCTGTTTTCAGAATATTTCGCGGTAACCAGAGATTCCCAGACGACCCCAACCATCGATTCACCACCAGTCAAACGGTCTACCAAGCGATGGTCTCAGCTGGCTGGGATGACGAGGGCATAAAGTTCTGCGTGCCAGAGTAAGTACGTTTCTGCGGCGTGGGTGTCGCTAAAACCCAACGCGCCCCTTCGGAACCTGCCTCGGCATCACAAATGAGCTTGCACCGTCGGCAAACATCGCTACATTAAGCGACAAGCCTTTGCCGATTGCAATTGACAATTAATCATCTCCGCCCTCAGCTGCGGCCCCGCCAACTAGCGCTAGATGCTTCGCTAACGCTATGCTGACTGCGTGTTTTCCAGTCCTTTCCTTTCCTCTCCTCGTTCACAAGGAATTTCATGACGCAATCCAAATCGCGTGTCGTGTCTATCAATTCGCGCGCGACGAAAACGCGTGCAACCCCCACCAAGCTCTTCGTGCTCGACACCAACGTAATGATGCACGACCCCACCTCGCTATACCGATTTGAAGAGCACGACATATTCCTGCCGATTTGCACGTTAGAAGAACTCGATAACAACAAAAAAGGTACGTACGAAGTCAATCGCAATGCGCGACAAGCCTCCCGTTTTCTGGACGAACTAGTAAAAGGTTTTGACGACGCTATTGCTAATGGTATTCCGCTCAACAAAGC
>JAGNQL010000236.1 GCA_017989135.1 Burkholderiales bacterium | reverse complement strand
CGCGATAGCGGTGAAATCAGGCCTACCGGTGCCCGCGATTACGACCGCTGCGGATGTGCGAAGTGTCGTGCTGAACGCTGCCTCGATTGGCTATTCCACCGGCCCGAGTGGCACCGCGCTCCTCGCATTGTTCGAGCGCTGGGGCATCACGGCCGAGATCAAAAGCAAATTGCGCCAAGCGCCGGCGGGTGTTCCGGTCGCGACGATGGTCGCTCGCGGCGAGGTTGAACTTGGTTTTCAGCAACGCAGCGAAATGATCGACGCGCCGGGCATCACCGTGATTGGCGATTTGCCGACCGAAATCGCGATCGAGACGATTTTTTCAGGCGGTGTCTGCGCGGCGTCCACGCGTGTCGCCGAAGCCCGCGCGGTGCTCGCTGCGTTCGCGGCACCGACGCACGCTGGCATCAAGGCGAAACATGGAATGGCGGCGATCTAACGCCGCACAACGAATTCAGAAAATCAGGAACACGATCATGATCATCGACTGTCACGGCCACTACACGACCGCGCCGAAAGCGCTGGAAGATTGGCGCAATCGTCAAATTGCGGGCATCAAAAGTCCGTACGAGATGCCCAAAGTCAGCGAGCTGAAAATCAGCGACGACGAGCTGCGCGAGACGATCATCGCGAACCAATTGAAGCTCATGAACGAGCGTGGCTCGGACCTAACGATCTTCTCGCCACGCGCGAGTTTCATGGCGCACCACATCGGCGACTTCAATGTCTCGTCAACATGGGCCGCGATTTGTAACGAGCTTTGCTACCGCGTGAGCCAATTGTTTCCAGACAGCTTCGTGCCCGCCGCGATGTTGCCGCAAAGCCCCGGTGTCGATCCAAAAACCTGCATTCCTGAGCTTGAAAAATGCGTGAAGGAATACGGCAACGTTGGCATCAACTTGAACCCCGATCCATCCGGTGGACATTGGACTTCGCCGCCGTTGACGGACAAGCACTGGTATCCGATCTACGAGAAGATGGTCGAATACGACCTGCCCGCGATGGTGCATGTCAGCACGAGTTGCAACGCGTGTTTCCACACCACCGGCGCGCATTACTTGAACGCTGACACGACCGCCTTCATGCAGCTCCTCGAAGGTAATCTGTTCAAAGATTTCCCGACGCTCAAATTCCTGATCCCGCACGGCGGCGGCGCGGCGCCGTATCACTGGGGCCGCTTCCGTGGTCTTGCCGACATGATGAAGAAACCAAAGTTGGATGATCATCTATTGAACAACGTGTTCTTCGACACCTGCGTGTACCACCAGCCGGGCATTGATTTGCTCACGACGGTGATCCCCGTGAAGAACATTTTGTTCGCCTCGGAAATGATCGGCGCGGTGCGTGGCATCGACCCGTACACCGGCCACTATTTCGACGACACCAAACGCTACATCGAAGGTGCCACCAACATCAGCGCCGCCGATCGCCACGCGATCTACGAGGGCAACGCGCGCCGTGTGTTCTCGCGCTTGGACGCGCAATTGAAAGCGAAAGGCCGGTAGGCGCGGCATTAGCCGCGCTTGACTTCTGCCGCATTGGTTTTAGCGCGGCTGATGCCGCGCATACATTGAATTGAAAATGAAGTGGAGCCGTTGGAATGAGTATGAATAATTTAGGAATCGTCAAACGCAACATCATCCGCGCAGACAAAGCAGCCGTCGACAAACTCTCGCGTTTCGGCGTGGCCACCATTCACGAAGCGATGGGCCGCGTCGGTTTGATGAAGACCTACATGCGTCCGGTCTACACCGGCGCGAAGATGTGTGGCACCGCTGTGACCGTACTTTTGCAGCCCGGCGACAACTGGATGATGCACGTGGCGGCCGAGCAGATTCAGCCAGGTGACGTCGTCGTTGCCGCGTGTACGACGGACAACGAAGATGGTTTCTTCGGCGACTTGCTCGCGACGTCGTTTCAAGCCCGCGGCGCAAACGGTCTCATCATCGACGGCGGCTGTCGTGACGTGAAAGACTTGACCGAAATGAACTTTCCGGTGTTTAGTCGCGCGATCAGTTCGAAGGGGACCGTGAAGGCAACGCTCGGCTCCGTAAATATTCCCGTCGTCTGCGCGGGTGCCGCAGTGAACCCAGGCGACGTGGTAATCGCCGACGTGGACGGAGTAGTCGTCGTGCCCGCTGCCGTTGCGCAACAAGTCGCAGACGCCGCCGAAGCACGCGAATCGTTCGAAGGCGAAAAACGCGCAAAGCTCGCTGCAGGCGTGCTCGGATTGGATATGTACAAGATGCGTGAACCGCTGGAGAAGGCTGGGTTGAAGTACATCGACTAGATCCCGGTTACAGCTTTTAACGTTAAACGGCTGATCTGCGGTCATTACAGCGAGATTTCCTGAGTTCTCGACTTATAGATAAATTGCCTCTGAACGACCGCCAGGCTGTCGCTAACGGCAAAAAGCTGAAACTTCTGCGGTTGTAAGCAGGAATATTCGCCGCCACAACCTTTCGCCACAGGAACAATGCAATGAAATTCGAAAAAACGCCCGGCTGGTTGGACTGGTACTCCGGCCCGAGCCAACCCACCTTCAAAGTGCCCGCCGGCGCGGTTGATGCGCACTGCCACGTGTTCGGACCCGGCGAACAATTTCCGTTCGCGCCCGAGCGCAAATACACGCCGTGCGATGCGTCGAAACACCAGCTCTATGCGTTGCGCGATCACCTCGGGTTCGCTCGCAACGTCGTCGTACAGGCCACTTGCCACGGCGCCGACAACAGCGCGATGGTTGACGCGCTCGTGCACTCGAACGGCAAGGCACGCGGAGTTGCCACCGTGAAGCGCACCGTCACTGACAACGAGCTGCAAGCGATGCACGAGGCGGGCGTGCGCGGTGTGCGCTTCAATTTCGTCAAGCGCTTGGTGGACTTCACGCCGAAGGAAGAGCTGCTTGAAATCGCGAATCGCATTGCGCCGCTCGGTTGGCACGTTGTCATCTATTTCGAGGCGGTGGACTTGCCCGAGCTGTGGGACTTTTTCACGGCATTGCCGACGACGGTTGTGGTGGATCACATGGGCCGCCCAGACGTCAGCAAACCTGTCGACGGCCCTGAGTTCGCGCTGTTCGAAAAGTTCATGCGCGAGCACAAAAACGTGTGGTCAAAAGTGAGCTGCCCCGAGCGTTTGTCTGTTACGGGACCAAAAGCACTTAACGGCGAACAAAACGCATACCGTGATGTGATTCCATTTGCCAAACGCATCGTCGAAAACTTTCCGGATCGCGTGCTGTGGGGCACTGACTGGCCGCACCCCAATCTGAAAGATCACATGCCCGACGATGGGTTACTCGTCGATTTCATTCCACACATCGCCGTCACTGCCGAGCTGCAACAAAAATTGCTCGTTGATAACCCGATGCGTTTGTATTGGCCGGAGGAGCAATAAATGTCCCTAGAAAAAAACTATCTCGACGTCCCCGGCACCACGATTTTCGATGCCGAGCAATCGCGTCTTGGCTATCACTTAAATCAGTTTTGTATGTCGCTCATGAAGGCCGCAAACCGCGAGCGCTTCAAGGCCGACGAACGCGCGTATCTCGACCAATGGCCGATGACAGAAGATCAAAAACAAGCCGTGCTCGCGCGCGACTTGAACCGCTGCATCGGCCTCGGTGGCAACATTTATTTCCTCGCGAAAATCGGCGCAACCGATGGCAAATCGTTCCAACAAATGGCGGGCAGCATGACCGGCATGACCGAAGAGGAATACCGAAACATGATGATCGGCGGCGGGCGCTCGGCTGAGGGCAATCGCTACACCGGCGAAGACGGCGACGCGCAGCCACAGCATCAACCGCAAGGTGCTGCGGGTAAAAAAGCAAAGGCAGTTTGATATGGCAAAAATTTCCGCAAGTGTGTACACCTCACACGTCCCCGCCATCGGCGCGGCGCTTGACTTAGGCAAGAGCCACGAGCCGTATTGGCAGCCGGTGTTCAAGGGCTACGACTTCTCCAAACAATGGATGAAGGACAACAAGCCCGACGTGATTTTTCTGGTCTACAACGACCACGCGACGGCGTTTAGTTTGGAGATGGTCCCGACCTTCGCCATCGGCTGCGCTGATTCATTCCAACCCGCGGACGAGGGCTGGGGGCCGCGTCCGGT
>JAGNQL010000235.1 GCA_017989135.1 Burkholderiales bacterium | reverse complement strand
GGAAAGTAGCGCGTCAATGTGCCGAGGTTCGCATAGTCAGTACGCAGGTAGGCCAAACCATCCCAATCGCTAACTTTGCGCAGATTGCTTCCAGAAAATTCCGCGCGGAGATCAAGGAGCGATGCCAAATCGAGCGGCGGCGTCGCGTTCATACCCAGTTTGTGCGAATTGCCGCTATTTTGGAGGCGAATATTTACGTTTTTAAGGCGTAGTGGTGGCAGTTTCCGCCAGTCGTCCTGCCACTCCAATTCTCCACCGGAAATTTGCACAAGCCGCTGCTTAAGCAGCCACTCAGCCAGTCCGCTGTCGCCTTCCGACTGATTGTTCAAATCAACGTCAATCCCGGCCACCGTCAGCGCGTTTTCGGCAGTTCGCCGCACGATTACACGCGGCGCACGGACGGTGAGCGCCGAAAGGCGCGGTTCAAACAATATGAGCGAGCGCCATGACAGCGTGGTGTCGACTTCGGGCAACTGCAAAAGCGTTCGACCTCGCGCGTCGAGAATTTGCAGGTCGGACATTTTGAATTCTGGTGACCAACCGTTCCAACCCGCCGTGAAGCCGCCAATGACAACGCGCTGTCCGGTGACACGGGACAGCTCTTGTACGACTCTCGGTCGAAAGCTGTCGGCGTTGGGCACCAGCCAAAAACGAGTGGCGGCGACGATCGCGGCAAACAGAAGGCACGCGGTGAGCACAGTCCAGAACGTCAAACGAATGCCGTGCCCTGTCCAGCGCCGCCCCCAATGGGGACGCGGTTTGGGCGCCGCTAGAGGGGCATCGCGCACTTCGGCGGGACCGGTGTTTTCCTGCATACTCTGGGGATTGTATCGACAGCTTTTATATGATCGTATGAATCAGACTGCGCTAGTAGACAAAGCGTTCACCTATAGCCACTATGCGCAGCGCGTAGCCCGGCAATTTCCAACGCTTGCCGACCAGGTTCGGGGCACGCCGTCAGCGCGGGTGCCGCTTGCACAATGGCGTGCAGCGTTGTCGACGGCGACGAGCCAGACCATTGATGCCGAGCTTCGCAGCATGCGCCGCGAACTGATGCTGCGCACGTTGGTGCTGGATTTGGCGTGTGACGCACCGCTTGAGCCGCTGGTCGCGGATTTGTCTGACTTCGCCGATTTAGCACTTTCGGCGGCGACAACTGCCCACAGCACCGACATTTTCGGTTCGCCAACGCCTCCATTTGGCTTTTCAATTGTGGCGATGGGAAAACTCGGCGCGCAAGAGCTCAACGCCTCGTCCGACATTGACATCGTGTTTATCTGCGACGAGCCCGAAGCCGACGCAATGGATAACTTGAACTTGCTCGCGCGGCGAATTACGCGAACGCTCAATCAGGAAATTGACGGTGAATTTGTGTTTCGCGTCGACACGCGACTGCGGCCGTATGGCGACGCCGGCCCAATGGTGCCGTCGCTTGACTTTTTAGAGCAGTATTTTGTGGCGCAGGGTCGCATGTGGGAGCGCATCGCGTGGCTCAAGTCGCGCGTAAGTTGCGGCCCATTGGCCGCAGATTTGAGCACGCTTACAACGCCGTTTGTGTTTCGTCGTTATCTCGACTTTGATGCGGTTTCCGGAATGCGCGAACTGCACGCGCAGCTACGTGCCGAGAAAAACGCGCCGGACAACATCAAACTTGGGCGCGGCGGAATTCGCGAGTTGGAGTTCGGCGCGCAGCTTCGGCAATTGGTGCGTGGTGGGCGTGATCTGTCGCTGCGCATTCGCCCCACGCTGCCTGCTCTCGCCGCACTGGTTGGCGCCGGCAAGATCGTGCAAACGCAAAGCGAGCTGCTGGCGTCGCACTACCGTTGGTTGCGTCGCGCGGAACACGTTTTGCAATACCGCGACGATCAGCAAACACAAACGCTGCCGCGTTCGGACAGTGATCGACTCGCTTACGCCCAAGCGATGGGGTTTGCGGACTGGCCCGCGCTTGAGGCGCATCTCGCAAAGATTCGCGAGGACGTGGCCGAGTTTTTCGACGGCACGTTAACCGGCGCGTTTGGCGTAAGCGACGACACCGCGGCGCGGATCACAGCGACCTCGACCGCATCGAACACACCAGCGCCGCTCGACAGCGACGTCACGGAAACACGCCTGCAAGCGGCTGGCTACACGGACGCCGCAACGACAGCGTCATTCGTTCGCTCCACGCTTGAGAGCACGAAACTGCGCTCGATTCCCGCGGCGAGTCGCGCGCGTTTTGATCGCCTCGTGCATGCCGTCGTCGACTACGCGGGAAAGACGCCCGCACCCGACGCCGCTTGCAAGCGGGCGTTGGATTTGCTGCTTGCTGTCGCTTCGCGATCAAGCTACCTAGCGCTCATGGTGGAGCGGCCACAAGTGCTTGACCGCGTGATTGATCTCGCAGCCGCGAGCGATTGGGCGCTGCGTTACGTGACGCAACATCCTCTTCTGCTGGATGAACTGATGGACGGCCGCACGCTGGGCAGCGCGATTGATTACGCACAATGGCGCACCGATCTCGCCGCAAGGCTCACGGCTGAGGCGAACGACCCAGAACGCGCGATTGACGCGATCCGGCATTTCCAGCAGGGCGAGACCTTCCGTTTGTTGCTCAAAGACATCGCGGGATTGCTACCGCTGGAAACGCTCTCCGACCACCTTTCCGCGCTGGGCGACGCGGTCGTCGAAGCGACGCTTGCGCATTTGCTCACCGCAGCGAAACTTCCCGCCGAGGCGCGCGTAGCGGTCATTGCGTACGGCCGTTGGGGCGGCAAAGAATTGGGTTATGCGAGCGATCTCGATTTGATCTTTTTGATGCCGGACGACGCGGTCCCGTACCGCGATCAACTCACTCGCGTTGCACAGCGCTTTCAGAGCTGGTTAACCACGATGACCGCGGCGGGGCGCGCCTATGACATCGACGTGCGTTTGCGCCCGGACGGGGCGGCGGGATTGTTGCTCAGCACGGTGTCGGCGTTCGCCGAATATCAGCGAGAAAAAGCCTGGACATGGGAACATCAAGCCCTCACCCGCGCACGCGCTGCCGCCGGTGACGTTGCGACCGGCGCCGCCTTCGAAGCGATTCGCCAAGAGATCATTGCCAAGCCGCGCGACTGGCTCGCGTTGCGTGACGAAATCATCGCGATGCGCGCCAAAGTAGCCGAGGGTCACCCCAACCGCAAAGCCGCGGAATGGTTCGACATTAAGCACGACGCGGGCGGCCTCGTCGACCTAGAGTTTGCCGTGCAAGCGCTAGTGCTGCGCTACGCCGCCACTCAGCCCTCGATGCGCGCCGATCACGGCAATATTGCGCTCGCCATTCGCGCGGGCGAACTGGGTTTGGTGCCGGCGACGGTGGGCACCGACGCCGCGGACGCGTATCGCACGCTGCGCTCGCGGCAGCACGCCATTCGTCTGCAAGGCGCCGAGCGCGCGCAAGTGGCGCTCACCGAACTCACCGTTGAGCGCGCCGCGATTCGGGCGTTTTACGAAGCGGTGTTCGGGTAGGGGCCGATGCTTTGGTGGCTGACTAAGCGTATCAACAGCTTTTTCGCTCTAGCGACCGCCATCTGGTCGTTACAAGCGTTTTTTGTGTAAAGTCAATAATCTAAGTTAATTGGCCCGAACGACCACCGGCCGGTCGTTCGAACCAAAAAGCTGTTAACGTAACAACCTACCCCATACCCGCGCCGCGCGCCAGCTCGCGCATCACCGTGCGCCAGCCTTCGTGGGCCTCTGGGCCAGCGGCGGCAAACGCCGCGGCAAACAGTTTGTGTTGTTCACCGGTGAGCTTTCCCTCTAACGATGCGCCCTCGGTGGTCAGGCGAATTTCGCGCACCCGCGCGTCGTGGTCGGCTTTCGCAAGTTCGATCAATCCCTGCGTTTGCAGCTGTCGCAGCGGCGCGTTGAGCGCTTGCTTTGTCACGTCCAACGTCGTTTGCAGTTCGCCAACGCTCATCCCTGGCGTATGTGCCACGAAAAAAAGGATCCGATGGTGCATCCGCGTCAGCCCACGCGCCGCGAGTATTCGGTCAGGCTCCGCGATCTCTGCGCGCAGCGCAAAGTGCATCACGCGCCACGCTTCGATCAACGCGGCGGTATCTGCAATGGGTTTTGCAGAGGCCTTTTAAGTGGAC
>JAGNQL010000234.1 GCA_017989135.1 Burkholderiales bacterium | reverse complement strand
CACATGGCGGTTTGAGCGAATTTTATCGATTTGTCGACATATCGCATAATCGCGCTGTAATCCCCGCACAGCAGTCGCTCAATGCTAAAAGCTGTTGCGCAGTGCAGGCGGTGAGTGACACGTATTCCGGTGGAATACGCGCGCCACGCGAGTTCCCCATCGTGGTTGTTTTCTCACGTTGCGCACAAAACCAGTGCCGTCGCGAGTAGAATTCACCTCGAATATGAAGTTTTTGCTCCGACCCCTTGTTTTTGTTCAGGTTTTCCTCGCGACCGGCATCGCCGTCGCGCAGGGGCCGAACCTATTGTCCGCCGCCGCACTGGTGGTCGACGCGCGCTCGGGCGAATCGTTGTATTCAAAAAACGCGAACACCGTAACGCCAATCGCCAGCATCACCAAGTTGATGACGGCGGTGGTCGTCCTCGACGCGCAACAAAATCTCGATGAGCGCATCGCGGTCGACATGAACGACCTCGATTATTTGAAGGCCAGTCATTCGCGTTTATCAATCGGCAGCGAACTCTCGCGCCGCGAGATGCTGCAATTGGCGTTGATGTCCTCTGAGAACCGCGCGGCTAGCTCACTTGGTAGGCATTACCCAGGCGGGCTGACGGCCGCTGTGAAAGCGATGAACGCGAAAGCGATTTCGCTCGGGATGACCAACACGCGCTATGTCGACACCTCCGGTTTGTCGCCCGAAAACGTCTCCACGGCGCGCGACCTTGCCGTGCTCGTACAGGCCGCGCAGCGCTACCCGCTCATTCGTGAATACAGCACGCAATCAGAGCAATACGTGCAGATTCCAGCCACCGGCCAGACCTTGCATTACAACAATTCCAACGCGTTGGTGAAGTCCGGCGGCTGGGATATTTCGCTGCAGAAAACTGGCTTTATCCGCGAGGCTGGCCGCTGCGTGGTGATGCTCGCGCAAATCGCGCAACGCCCCGTCGTGATGATTCTGCTTGATTCCGTCGGCAAGTTCTCTCGCCTCGGCGACGCGCAACGCGTCAAAACTTGGGTCGAAACCGGCGAAGTGCTGCCACTGCCGCCTCCGCCAAAACCGATGCGTGTCATAAAAGGCAAGCGCGGCGTGAAGTTCGCGATGAAGGCGGGCAAAGCCAGCAAGGCCGTCAAAGCCAACAAAGGCGTGCGCGGCAAGGCCGTTGTGAAGAAGCGCCGTCGCTAAGCCGGAGCCGATGTAGGCGCGGCATCAGCCGCGCTATGCGGAGCGGTGCTGCTCCGCGCTTGATTGGGCGCTTAGCGCGGCTGATGCCGCGCCTACATAGCGAAGACCAGTAACCCGTTTATTGTGCTCGCGCTGAAGTCGCCAGCAACTCTTTCGCCATTTTTTCCGTCGCAGCGCCGACTTCGTGTCCTGCGAGCATGCGCGCAATTTCCGCCAAGCGCTCTTTCTTGCCCAACACGTTCACATGCGTAGTCGGGCTCTGCGCGTTGTCGCGCGAGACCGTGAAATGATGATCGGCATGCGCGGCCACTTGTGGCATATGCGTGACGCAAAGCACTTGCCGCGCGGTGGCCGGCCCCGCACCCGAAGCCAGCGTTTGTAACTTTCGCCCCACCTGCGCCGCGACCCTGCCGCCGACACCAACGTCGACTTCGTCAAACACTAAGGTCGGCACGGCAGCGGCGTCGCCACACACCACCAAAATCGCGAGCGATACGCGCGCTAATTCACCGCCCGACGCCACTTTTGCCAGAGGCGCAAACGGCAAGCTCGCGTGCGAGCGAAACGCAAATTCAACGGACTCCGCGCCAGTTGATTCGATGGTGGCCAGCGGCGCGAGCGTGATGCTGAACGCCGCATTCGGTAACGCTAAGTCAGGCAATTCTGCGGTGGCGGCTTCAGCCAACGTCGTCGCCGCTTTGGTGCGCAACGCGGTGAGTTTCGCGGCGTCGCTCTGCAACGCGGCCTGCGCACGCTCGGCTTCGCGCGCGAGCGCCGCGATGTCCTGCGCAGCGGCGAGTTGTTGCAATTTTTCTTCGAGACTTTGCCAGTGCGCGGCCAAATCTTCGGGCCGCACGCGCAGTTTGCGCGCGAGCATGAAGAGCGCCGACAAGCGCGCTTCAGTCGACTGCAAACGCTCGGGGTCGATGTTTAATTTAGCGGCGTAATGACGCAGCGTTTGCGCTGCTTCGTCGAGCTGCACGCTCGCCGATTCGATGAGTTGCCTTGCTTCGGCAAGCGCAGGGTCAATGCGCTCTGCGGCAGTAACGGCGCTCATCAGTTGCGCGAGCGATTCGCCGATGCCGTCGTCGTCCGCAATCGCAGCGCGCGAGGACTCCACCGTTTGCAGCAATTCCTTGCTGTGACTCAAACGGGTTTGCTCAAGCGTCAACGCGCTCCATTCTTCGGCGCTCGGTTTCGCAGCGCGCAGTTCTTGCAAATCTGCTTCAAGCGCGGCGCGCTCCTTGGCAATCGTCTCGGCGGCGCTTTGCGCGTGTGCGAGCGCGGCTCGGGCTTGCGCCGCGTTGCGGTGCGCGCTCTGCACGTCGGCGAGAGTGCCTTCTGCGCCCGCAAAACGATCCAGTAATCCACGTTGCGTAACGCCCCGTAGAAGCGCTTGATGCTCGTGCTGCGCGTGCAGCTCAAGAAGCGTCGCGCCGAGTTCGCGCATCTCGGTGACCGACGCTGGGCGGCCGTTAATCTGTGCACGACTTTTGCCCGCAGCATCAATCACGCGACGCAGCACCACGTTGTCCGCATCAGGCTCGGCCTGCGCCGCGAGCCACGCCTTCGCGGCGGCATTGTTGCCCACTTCAAACTCGGCCGTGATGTCTGCCTGCTTGGCACCAACGCGCACATTGGCGCTCTCAGCGCGCGCACCGAGTGCGAGGCCCAAAGCGTCGAGCACGATGGATTTGCCCGCGCCCGTTTCGCCGGTGAGCGCACACATGCCCGCCTCAAACTCAATGTCGAGGCGGTCAATCAATACAAAATTTCGGATGGAGAGTTGCTTGAGCACAGGACGAAGGTCGTTACCGGTTAACTTGTTTTCGCGGCGCGAGACCCTCGGGCGTTTCGGTCCAGCCGAGCTTGCCGCGCAGCGTGTGGTAGTAGTCGTAATCGAGCGGATGCCACAGACGCATCGTGGCGCTCGCGCGTTTGATCACCACCGAATCGCCCTCGGAGAGTTCGATATTGTGATGCCCGTCGATGCTCGCCAGCGCGTCACGCGCGCGGGCGACCGTAATGCGAATTTCTGAATCATCGGCCACCACAATCGGGCGGTTGGTCAACGCATGCGGCGCAATCGGCACGATGGTGAAGGCGTTCACAAACGGGGCCATGATCGGGCCACCGGCCGAGAGCGCGTACGCCGTGGATCCGGTAGGTGTCGCAACAATCGCGCCGTCGGAACGAAAGCCATACGCAAAGCGATCGTTCAGCGAAATTTCAAGATCAACCAGCGATGTCGCCGCGCCACGATTGACCACCACGTCGTTCACCGCCAAAAATTCTTGGTCGTCTGTCACGGAGCTTGTGGTGCTGAGCAACACGCGCCGCTCTTCGCGATACGCGCCAGCCAAAATTTGCGGCAGCGTGACGTGTAAGTTCGCCATCGTCAAATCGGTCAAGAACCCAAGACGCCCCTGATTTACGCCCACGAGCGGCACGTCGTAGCGCGCGAGTTGCCGTGCCATAGAAATGAACGTGCCGTCGCCGCCCAATGCGATCACCAAACCGCAGTTCACGCCTATTTCTGCGATCGTCAAATGCGGCCACGGTGGGTTATCGACTTCGCTTGCGCTTTGCGCCTCGATCACCGGCGTGTAGCCCAGCGATTGCAGCAACTTCGCCACCGAAAACACGACGTCGCTCAACTCGGGTGCAACGTCGCGCAAGCCGTCGCGAACGGACGGACGCACCGCAATGGCGACGTGGCAGGGAGCGAGGGCATTTGGCATGGGTGGATTTAATCACAGCCTTCTTGCGGCAGGATGAATGCGGTTTGTCGAACCGCCCAACCCTTACAATCAGCCTCATGCTGGACCCCAGATCACGAATCCTGCTGAATGCGCTCGTTGAGCGCTACATCGCCGATGGCGAACCGGTGGGCTCGCGCACACTTTCCAAGCAAAGCGGCCTCGAACTCTCGCCCGCGACCA
>JAGNQL010000057.1 GCA_017989135.1 Burkholderiales bacterium | reverse complement strand
ATCTTCGCGTCGGGCGCGAACCACTGCGCGCGCAGCGTTTTGTCTTCACCGATGTGGGGCGCGGGGATTTTTACGAGTTCGGCGTTCGCCGAGGTCGCCGCAAGCGAAGCGACCAGAGTGAAAAGCGCGACCGACTTCATACCAACAACGTCTCCCCTTCCGGTGGCAGTTCACGCGGCTGCCCTTCGAGGGTGATCGCGACGTAGGTCAACTCCGCTTCGGTCACTTTAACCACCATCGTGCCGCGCTTGCGCTCCGAATACACCTCAACGTCTACCGTAATCGACGTTCGGCCAACGCGCTTGATCGTGGCGTAGAAGCTCACCACGTCGCCGATCTGCACGGGTTGCTTAAACAAAAACTGATTCACTGCCACCGTCGCGATGCGCCCACGCGCGCGGCGTACGGCGGGTACGCTACCTGCCAAGTCCACTTGCGACATGATCCAGCCGCCGAAGATGTCGCCGTTGGCGTTGGCGTCGGCTGGCATCGGAATGACCCGCAGCGCGAGGTATTTGTCGGTGGGAAGTTGCAGCATGGCATGGTCTCGAAACGTGGAAACTGGATGATACGGAAATACGGAGCATTGACACAACGGGCGCGCCGGGTGCTGCCGACTCGTTATCCTTGTGCTCAATCGACCGAGCTAGGAGCACACCATGTTTTCGCCACGCCAACTCGCATTGAGTATCGCCGCAACTGTCTCGCTCACGCTGTGCGCTTGCAGCACAGCCCCGAAGCCACCCACGACGGTCGCGGAGGTCGGCGAATTTCGTGCGGGATCGGGCTACGTCAATGGTTATCTTGACCGCAAGTCGTTGCCGAATAGTTTGGCGTTGTTGCCGCCACCGCCCGCAGAGGGCTCAGCGCGAGCGGCCTCTGATCTGGAAACGCATCGCACCACGAGAAGCCTGCGCGACACGCCGCGCTGGGCGCTGGCGACCCGCGACGCCAATCTGAAATTCCCAGCCGCCGCCGATACGTTTTCGTGTGCGCTGGACGCTCCGATCAGCGCGGAATCGACTCCGCACCTGAACATGCTGCTGCGACGCACCTTGCTCGACGCGGGGCTCTCAACGTATGCCGCGAAAGATCGCTATAACCGCCCAAGACCATTCGTCGCGCTAAGCGAAACCATGTGTACTCCCGCCGAGGACGCAACGCTTCGCAAAGACGGCTCGTACCCGTCAGGTCACGCCGCACTGGGGTGGGCGTGGGCTCTGGTGCTCGCTGAGATTGCGCCGGAGCGCACCGATGCGTTGATTGCACGTGGGTTGGCGTTTGGTCAGAGCCGCGTGATTTGCGGAGTGCACTGGCAGAGCGACGTTGAAGCGGGACGGACGATGGGCGCGGCAGCGGTGGCGCGGTTGCATGCGAACGAGGTGTTTCGCGCGCAACTCGCGGCGGCGAAAGAAGAGGTCCAGAGCGCAAGAGCAGCAGGCAAGAAGCCCGCGCTCGATTGCAAAGCCGAGGCCGCAGCGCTCGGCGTGAAGTAACGTCATGGGTGGCCGCGTTGCGGCCACCAAGCAACGGCGAATTAGCCGAGTTGCGCCAGCATGTTTTCTGCGAACGAGCAGTTCGCGGCGCCGACGCCTTCGACGTTCACTTGCTTCACTACGCCGCTGTCGACGAGAAGCGAGAAGCGCTGGCAACGAACACCCATACCCTTCGCAACCAAGTCAAGCTCAAGGCCGAGCGCCTTGGTGAACGCGGCGGAGCCGTCGCCCAACATGCGGATCTTGTCGCCGACGTTTTGCGAGCGGCCCCAGGCGCCCATCACGAAACCGTCGTTTACGGCCATGCAAACGATGGCGTCAACGCCCTTGGCTTTGAGCGCGTCGAAGTTCTTCAGGTAACCCGGAACGTGGGCAGAAGAGCAGGTCGGCGTGAACGCACCTGGTAGGCCGAAAATCACAATCTTCTTGCCAGCGGCGAGCGCTGCGATGTCCACCGGCTGTGGCGGCATCGGGCAGTTTTTGCCGTCGTCGTAGCCCACGGATTCGGTAAGCGTGCCAGCGGGGAGGGTGTCGCCAATTTTGATCGTCATGATGTGTCCTTTGGAGGTTGGGTGGGAGCGGCGCAAGCCGCGATCCCGGTTCGATTTCCGCTTTGCTGGTGGCTCGCGCCACCCACGCTCTGGTGCGCAAAGAGGTGAATCGGTGAAATCGAGGAAAATCATAGTCGAAATGAATACCCTCTCTGAATTCAAGGCTTTTGCGGAGCACCTGGCGGACGTCGCGCGGCCCATCGCTAAGCGCTACTTCCGCTCGAATCTCAACGTGATCGACAAGCCGGACGCAACGCCGGTCACGCTCGCTGACATGGAGATCGAGACGAGCATTCGCGAAGAAATCGCCCGCGTGTATCCCGCACATGGCATCCTCGGCGAAGAGCATGACGCGGTGAACCTCGCGGCGGATTGGGTGTGGGTGATCGACCCCATCGACGGCACCAAAGCCTTCACCTGTGGCAAGGCGCAATTCGGCACGCTGATCGCACTCACTTTTAGGGGCGAGCCCGTCGTCGGCGTGATCGATCAAGCGATTACCGATGAGCGTTGGGTCGGCGTGAAGGGCGGCGGGGCGACCTTGAACGGCGTCGCAGCGCGCGTCAACAAGAAAGTTAAGCCGCTCGCTGAAACCATTGTGCTGGTGACTACGCCAGATCAATTTGTGGGGCCGGGATTGGCGGCATTCGAGCGCTTGAAGGTCGCGTGCAAGGGCGTTTACTACGGTGGCGATTGCTACAACTACGCCCTCATCGCGTCGGGGCACGTGGATCTTGTCGTTGAAATGGGCTTGAAAACCGTGGACTTTGCCGCGCTGGTCAATCCGATCATCGAAGCCGGCGGCGTTGCGACGGATTGGCGCGGTGCTCCACTCACCATTTCGAGCGACGGCACGATGATTGCTGCGGCGAACCGAACGCTCGCCGACGAAGTGCGCGCAGTCTTGGCCGCATGACACTCAATCCACTTTTTCGCCCGCTCGTCGAACGCGAGCTCAAGAATCGCTTTCTGGGCGGCGTGCTCTCGCCGGTGTGGTGGCTTGCGCAACCGCTTCTTACGCTGGGTGTTTACGCGCTGGTGTTTGGGTTGTTTATGCGCTCGCCGGTGCCGGCGAAATATGGAGATAGTTTTGTCGCGTATCTCGCGGTGGGTTTGTGGCCATGGCTCGCGTTTGCCGAGAGCGTGACGCGATCAGCGTCAAGCCTGATCGCGCAAGCGGCGCTGATTACCCGCACCGCGCTGCCGCGTGCGTTCGTGCCACTCTCCGCTGTGCTGGTGACGTTTGCGTTGAACTGGCTTGCACTGTCAGTGATTGTGCTGCTGTTCAAAGCGCTCGGATTTCCGGTGCATTTGAGTGGCATTTTGTTCTCATTGCCCGCGTGGATTGCGCTGTTTCTTGCGGCGCTGGGTTTAGCGTGGATTGTTTCGACCGCACAGGTGTTGGTGCGTGATGTTGAGGGCATGCTGGGGCCGCTTTTTATGCTGCTCTCGTTCGTGTGCGGCATTCAATATGGCCTTGAATCGATTCCCGCCGATTGGCGCGGCGTGGTGCTCGCCAATCCTTTCACGCACGTGATTGCGCGGCTGCATGATACGTACTTGGCCGGCGCAGCATTTACGGCCATGGACACCATGCTCGTAGGGGGTGGTGCGTTGATTGCCGTCGTGGGCTATGCGTTTTTCAATCGCGTTGCGCCACATGTGGACGATTACCTATGAGCGAAATATTGCTCACGGTCGATCACGTTAGCAAAACGTTTCCGCGCATTGGGCGGCATGGCGCGGGCTTTGCAGCGCTAACGCGTTTGTTGCTTGCGAAGCCTTTGGCCGAGGGCGGCTTCGTTGCATTAAACGACATCGATTTTTCTGTGCGACGCGGCGAATCGTTTGCGCTGGTCGGTGAGAACGGCGCGGGCAAATCAACGCTTCTGAAAATCATCGCCGGTGTGTTGCAGCCTACGAAAGGCAGCGTTTCGCGAACGGGAACGGTCGGCGCGTTGCTCGAACTCGGCGCAGGTTTTCACCCGGAGTATTCGGGACGCGAAAACTTGAAACTGGCTGCGGCGCTGCAAGGGCTCACGGGTACCGAGTTCGAGGCCAAACTCGACGAAATCATTGCGTTTGCGGACATCGGGGAGCACATCGACGCGCCGATCAAAACGTACTCCACAGGCATGGTCGTTCGCCTCGGCTTCGCGTTGGTGACGGCGTTGAAGCCGGATTTGCTGATTACCGACGAAGTGCTTGCCGTGGGCGACGAATCGTTTCAGAACAAATGCATCGCGTGGATGGAGCAGTACCTCTCCGACGGCGGCACGCTGCTGCTCGTTTCACATTCGCTCTATCACGTAAAGAAACTTACGCAACGCGCGGTGTGGCTCGATCACGGCGGCATGCGGATGATCGGCTCGTCGAACGATGTGGCCATCGCGTACCAGGCGTTTCACGAAGCAAAGCAAGCGGGTGCGAAACAAGCCGCGATGGATGCTGATTCGATCGTGTTGGGCCAGTACGCGGTGGTTGATCTGAAACTCGAAAACGTCACGACCACCGGCATGACGGTGCGCGGCCGACTGAAAAGCCGCGACGGTCGCGTGCCGCACGTGGCGCTTGGCATAGTGCGCATGGACGGCACGCCAATTTATGGCACCACGTCAGAAATTGACGACCAGGCGCTGCGCGAAACTGCAGCGGGAAGCTTCGAGTTTGCGCTCACTTTCGCCGACTGGGCTTTGTTGCCGGGCGCATACCGGCTACGCGCGCACGCGCTGGATCCGGAAGGGATGCGCCTCTACGACACGGTTGAACGCGACTTTACGGTGCTTGGCGATTCGCGTGAACAGGGATTTGTGCGTTTGTCGCACCGTTGGCACGCGTGACGCTTCAACCGCCGTGAGCGATGTAGTTAAAACTTTTTAAGCGTATCGACCAACAGGCGGTGCTTGTAGCGATAAATATGCGTAAGTCGATAAGTCAATAAAACGCCTTGAATGACCGCCCAATTGTCGTTGAAGCCCAAAAGTTGTTTCACTGAGATGCGCCTCGCGTTCCAAGAAATATCCACTTGTGCATTGCAACATAGGGAAACTACTGACTATAATCGTGGGCTTTGTTCGATTGGCTACACGCAAGATACTGCGCGCAACCAGCGACAACAAGACACTACAAGCAGGCAAGTAGTTCGTAGGCTGAAGGGAGCACTAAGCGCCCGGCCCGCCGCTCGCGGAAATCTCGTTCGTCGTTAAGTTAAGTCCACTATGTTGAGTGAAATCAGTCTGCAAAATCCAACCATCGTGCGCATGCTGAAATGGCAAGTGGGCATTACGGTTGCGTTCGCTGTGATCGCGGGGATCGTCTCGGGGGAGCATGGTGCTGTGTCTGCCGTTTTAGGCGGGCTGACCAACATCTTTGCCTCGATCGTCTACGTAGTCGTAGCTAATTTTGGTTTGAGCCGCACGAACGGCGCTGGCCTTTGGCCATTGCTTCGGGCGGAACTTGTGAAATTGGTTTTTATAGCTATTCAGTTAGGTGTAATCATCAAGTTCTACGATTCGCTGGTTCTACTGGCGATGTTCGCTACGTTTTTGGTGACCTTGTTGGCATGGCGAGCTGTTCTGCTCGTGACGAGCAACCAGAGCACCCGCTAGATACTTTAAGCGCCGCATGTGCTGGCGCTGTAACAAATTTCGATTGAACGACCATGTCTGAATCCAGCACCGCCGTCCAGACCCCATCTGAGTACATTCAGCACCATTTGACCAACCTGCAAGGGACGTTCAACGGGAGCTCCTTTAACGTTGACTCGGTGGTCATGGGCTGGGCGTTGGGACTCATCGTGTTTGGCGTTCTGTGGATGCTTTCGCGCGGCGTAAAAAAAGACGGCGTTCCAGGTAAGGCGCAGGCCTTCTTCGAGCTGCTCTATGAGTTCGTCGACAGTCAAGTGAAAGACATGTACCACGGCGACCGACGCTGGATTGTGGGCGTGTCGTTTACCGTGTTCGTCTGGATTCTGGTCATGAACATGGTGAAGTTCATTCCGGTTGATGCCGTCAGCTGGTTCACGGAACACGTGCTGCACCTGCATAACTGGAAACCGGTCCCGACCGCTGACTTGAACACGACGCTCGCGATTTCGCTCTCTGTCATCTTGTTGATGATGGTTGAAAGCGTTAAGGCCAAAGGCGTCGGTGGTTACATCAACGAACTGTTCAATTCGCCGTTCCACGCGCACAACATCGTCGCGAAGATCATTCTGTTGCCGTTTAACTTCGCGTTTCAGCTGATCGAATTGCTCTCCAAACCACTTTCGCTTGCACTGCGTCTATTCGGCAACATGTACGCAGGCGAAGTCATTTTCTTGCTCATCTCGCTGCTTGCTGCCGCAGGTATCGGTGGTGTGTTGGTGGGCGCCATCCTGCATGCTGGATGGGCCATCTTCCACATTCTGGTCGTGCCGCTGCAAGCGTTCATTTTCATGATGCTGACTGCGGTTTACCTTGCGATGGCGCACGAGGCGCACTAAGTCTTGGTGCTCGCCGCGCGGCTATTTACTGATTCGTTACTCAACTTGTTACTGCTTTAATTTCTCACTGAAAGGAAACTCAAATGGAAGCCATTCAAAAAATGATGGTCATCGCGTCTGTTCAAGGCTACACCGCTATCGCGGTTGGCATCATCATCGGCCTCGGCGCCCTTGGTGCTTGTATCGGTGTGGGCATCATGTGCTCTAAGTTCCTCGAATCTGCAGCACGTCAACCTGAGCTGATTCCACAACTGCAAGGCAAAGTGTTCCTGCTGCTCGGTCTGATCGACGCTTCGTTCATTATCGGCGTGGGTATCGCGATGTTCTTGGCAACGGCAAACCCGCTGCTGGCCGCACTCGCCAACGTCAAGTAACGACGAGCTTGCAGCGATTTTGCAAGACCATTTAGCAACCCTACACATCGGAGTCGCCGCATGAACATCGGCATGACGCTCCTGCTGCAAGGCATTGGCTTTTTCATTTTTCTGTTCGTCGTCTACAAGTTCGTTCTGCCGCCTTTGGCAGACGCAGTAGAAGGCCGTCGCCGTCAGATTGCTGACGGACTGGCTGAGGCAGAAAAGGGCAAAGCCTCGCTGGCCACTGCGCAGAAAGAAGTGGACAAAATCATCGCCGAAGCCAAGGCTAAAGCGACGGATATCGTGGCAACCGCTGAAAAACAGCGCAATGCAACGATTGAAGCCGCCAAAGGCGACGCTAAAGCCGCTGGCGAACGTGAGAAGCAGATGGCTGCGGACGAAATCGCCCAGCTGTCGGTGAAAGCAAAAGAAGAGTTGCGTGACCGGGTGGCCGACCTTGCGGTCGCGGGTGCCCAACGCATCCTCGCGCGCGAAATCAACCCGCAAGTTCATGCTGAACTGTTGGGTCAATTGAAGGCTGAGCTTTAACCATGGCTGAACTCGCGACCATCGCCCGCCCGTACGCAGAAGCGGCATTTGCGCTTGCGCGTGACAGCGGCATGCTGCCTAAGTGGGCCGACACGCTTGCCGTGTTGGCAGCGGTCGCCTCTGATGCCAAGGTTGCTGCGGCCGTTGACAATCCAAAGCTCTCGCCGGAACAAAAGCAATCGCTCTTCACCACGGTGATGGGCGATAAGCTGGACGTGAACACGACGAGCTTTGTGAAAGTTTTGCTTGAGGCTGACCGCGTCAAGCTGCTGCCGCAAATCAACGAGCATTTTCAGGCGTTGAAGCGCGACAACGACAACGTGGCCCGCGCCACGATCGTGTCTGCATTCCCGTTGACGGAACAGCAGCGCGACGAATTGAAGGGCGCGCTAGCTAAGCGCTACGGCCGCCAAATTGAGACGGCGGAACAGGTCGACCCAGCGCTGCTCGGCGGCGCGCGAATCATCGTCGGCGATCAAGTGATCGATCGTACGGTGGTCGGCCAACTGCAAAAGATGTCCCGCCAGATCAAGGCGTAAACCCATAACGAAATGACCTCCGTGCTGGAGTAAGCAATGAATTTGAATCCCTCTGAAATCAGCGAACTGATTAAAGCCAAGATCGCGAACCTCGATGTTGGTAGCGAAGTGCGGACCCAGGGCACGGTGGTCTCGGTGACCGACGGTATCTGCCGCGTGCATGGCCTCGCAGACGTAATGCAAGGTGAGATGCTTGAGTTCCCGGGCAACACGTTCGGCCTCGCATTGAACCTTGAGCGCGACTCTGTCGGCGCCGTTATTTTGGGTTCGTACGAGCACATCACCGAAGGCGATACCGTTAAGTCGACTGGCCGCATTTTGTCGGTGCCCGTCGGACGCGAACTGATTGGTCGCGTAGTCAACGCGCTGGGCGAACCGATCGACGGCAAAGGCCCGATTAACGCCAAGGAAACTGACGTTATCGAAAAGGTTGCGCCGGGCGTTATCGCGCGTAAATCGGTGTCACAGCCAGTACAAACCGGCCTCAAGTCCATTGACGCGATGGTGCCAGTGGGCCGTGGTCAGCGCGAGTTGATCATTGGCGATCGTCAAACTGGTAAGACCGCTGTGGCGATTGATGCGATCATCAACCAGAAAGGCAAAGACCTCGTCTGCGTTTACGTCGCTATCGGCCAAAAAGCTTCGACCGTTGTTAACGTGGTCAAGAAGCTCGAAGAAAAAGGCGCGATGGCCTACACCATCGTTGTTGCAGCAACGGCGTCCGATTCGCCGGCGATGCAATATCTGTCGGCTTACTCTGGCTGCACGATGGGTGAATACTTCCGTGATCGCGGCGAAGACTCGTTGATCGTTTACGACGATCTGTCTAAGCAAGCTGTTGCGTATCGCCAAATCTCCCTGCTGCTGCGCCGTCCTCCGGGCCGCGAAGCGTTCCCTGGCGACGTGTTCTATCTCCACAGCCGTTTACTTGAGCGTGCTGCTCGTGTGAACGAAGACTACGTTGAGAAGTTCACCAAAGGTGCCGTCAAAGGCAAGACCGGCTCGCTGACCGCGCTGCCAATCATCGAAACGCAAGCAGGCGACGTGTCCGCATTCGTTCCGACCAACGTGATTTCGATTACCGACGGCCAGATCTTCCTTGAGACCGATCTGTTCAACGCGGGTATCCGCCCTGCTATTAACGCCGGTATTTCGGTGTCTCGCGTCGGCGGTGCAGCGCAAACCAAGATCATCAAGAAGCTCGGTGGCGGTGTGCGTTTGGCCCTGGCGCAGTACCGTGAATTGGCGGCATTCGCGCAGTTCGCGTCTGACCTCGACGAAGCCACCCGCAAGCAGTTGGAGCGTGGCCGCCTCGTAACCGAGCTCATGAAGCAAGCGCAGTACGCACCGTTGTCTGTGTCCGAAATGGCGTTCACGCTTTTTGGCGTAAACGGCGGCTTCTTCGATGATGTGCCTGTTGCAAAAGCTCTGGCCGCTGAGAAAGCACTGCACAAATACATGCAGACCAAATTTGCTGATCTGACCAAGCGCATCGAGGACACCAAGGACTTGTCGAAAGACGACGAGACCGCGCTGACCGCTGCGATGAAAGACTTCAAAGCTAACGGTTCTTACTAATCCGAACTTGCCAAATAAGATAAGCGAAAGCAAATAATGGCTGGCTCAAAAGAGATTAGAACCAAGATCAAGAGTGTCCAAAACACTCGAAAGATCACCAAGGCGATGGAAATGGTCGCCGCATCCAAAATGCGCAAAGCGCAGGAGCGGATGCGTGCGGCTCGTCCATACGCCGATAAAGTGCGCAACATTGCTGCGCACATGGCCGAAGCCAATCCTGAGTACCGTCATCCGTTTTTGATCAAGCGCACCGGCGCGAACAAAGTCGGCATGATCGTGGTGACGACGGACAAAGGTTTGTGCGGCGGCTTGAACACCAACGTACTGCGTTTGGTTGTGACCAAGTTCAAAGAGGTTGAAGCCGCAGGCGCCAAATTGCAGGTGACTGCGATCGGCAACAAGGGCTTTAGCTTCATGAATCGTCTGGGCGCGAGCGTGGTTTCACACGTCATCGGTCTGGGCGACACGCCGCATCTCGAAAAATTGATCGGCGCCGTGAAGGTGCAGCTCGATGCCTACGAAAAAGGCGAAGTCGACGCGGTGTACTTGGCCTACACGAAGTTCGTGAACACGATGAAGCAGGAGTCGGTGGTTGAGCAATTGCTGCCGCTGACGTCTGACAAGTTCGAGCAAAGTGCCGCCGAAAAGCAAGCGTACAGCTGGGACTACATCTACGAACCGGATGCGCAGACCGTCGTTGACGAACTGCTCACGCGTTACGTCGAGGCATTGGTGTATCAGGCAGTTGCAGAAAATATGGCGTCCGAACAATCGGCACGTATGGTCGCGATGAAAGCGGCCTCCGACAACGCGAAGAGCGTGATCGGCGAGCTGCAACTGTCATACAACAAAGCCCGACAGGCTGCGATTACCAAAGAACTCTCCGAGATCGTGGGCGGTGCCGCCGCGGTGTAACTATCGCGCTAGCAAAACCAACGATTACGAAACCCCATTTGAATTTGAGATAACAGGACAAGACGATGAGCACGAATCAAGGCAGTATCGTTCAGTGCATCGGCGCTGTGGTGGACATCGAGTTTCCCCGCAATGCGATGCCCCACATTTATGACGCGTTGACCCTTGACGCATCGGCAACGCACGCCGGCGTTGAAGCTGGCCTCACGTTTGAAGTGCAGCAGCAGCTTGGCGACGGCGTGGTTCGCGCCATCGCGATGGGCGCGTCCGACGGCCTGCGTCGCGGCATGGCGGTGAATAACACCGGTGCTGGCATCATGGTTCCCGTGGGCAAAGCCACACTGGGCCGCATCATGGACGTGTTGGGCCGCCCAATCGACGATGCAGGTGAAATTCCGACGCAAGAGCGTCGCGCGATTCACCAAAAAGCGCCGTTGATGGAAGACCTGAAGCCGACCACCGAGCTGCTCGAAACGGGCATCAAAGTGATCGATCTGATTTGCCCGTTCGCGAAGGGTGGCAAGATTGGCCTGTTCGGCGGCGCCGGTGTGGGCAAGACCGTGACCATGATGGAACTCATTAACAACATCGCAAAGAGCTACGGTGGCTTCTCGGTGTTCGCCGGTGTGGGTGAGCGTACTCGTGAGGGTAACGACTTCTACCACGAGATGGAAGAGTCCAAAGTTCTCGACAAGGTCGCGATGGTGTTCGGTCAGATGAACGAACCCCCAGGCAACCGTCTGCGCGTAGCGCTGACCGGCCTCACGATGGCAGAGAAATTCCGCGACGAAGGTCTCGACATTCTGTTCTTCGTCGACAACATCTACCGCTACACGCTGGCCGGTACTGAAGTATCCGCTCTGCTCGGTCGTATGCCTTCCGCCGTGGGCTACCAGCCAACGTTGGCCGAAGAAATGGGGCGTCTGCAAGAGCGCATCACGTCGACCAAAACCGGTTCGATTACGTCGATTCAGGCCGTGTACGTGCCAGCCGACGACTTGACCGATCCGTCGCCTGCAACGACGTTCCAACACTTGGACGCCACCGTTGTGTTGTCGCGCGACATCGCATCGCTGGGTATTTTCCCGGCTGTGGATCCGCTCGACTCAACATCGCGCCAAATCGATCCGTTGGTGATTGGTGAAGTTCACTACGCTTGCACCCGTGCGGTTCAGGCTACGCTGCAACGCTACAAAGAGTTGCGCGACATCATCGCGATTCTCGGTATGGACGAATTGGCACCGGAAGACAAACTTGCCGTGGCTCGTGCACGTAAGATTCAGCGCTTCCTGTCGCAACCGTTCAACGTCGCCGAAGTTTTCACCGGCTCGCCCGGCAAGATCGTGTCGCTCAAAGACACGATTCGCGGCTTCAACATGATCGTGAACGGCGAATGTGATCACCTGCCAGAGCAGGCGTTCTACATGGTCGGCACGATTGAAGAAGCTTTCGAGAAAGCCAAGACACTTAACTAGCAACGCGCTGCACGGGCGCTCGCTTCGTTGCACCGACTCGCCGTACTAAAGTACTGTCTTCGTCGGTGCGCCTCGCGATCATCCCGTGGATCGCATTGCTTACCAAGGAATAGTGATGTCAACCATCCACGTAGACGTCGTCAGCGCTGAAGCCTTGATCTTCTCGGGCGAGGCGAAATTTATCGCGCTGCCCGGAGAATCGGGCGAGCTCGGTATTTTGCCGAAGCACACACCGCTGATTACCCGCATCAAACCGGGTGCAGTGCGCATCGAAAAAGCGGACGGCACGGAAGAATTCGTGTTCGTTGCCGGCGGCATTCTTGAGGTTCAGCCTAACGTAGTGACGGTACTCGCCGACACCGCGATTCGTGGCCATGACCTCGACGAAGCTAAGGCCAACGAAGCCAAAGCACGCGCCGAAGAAGCCCTGCGCAACAACGACGCCGCAATCGACTACGCTGCTGCGCAAGCTGAGCTGGTGTCGGCAGTGGCGCAGTTGGCTGCGATTCGCAAGTTGCGCAAGCACTAGGCGCAAGTCCGCGAATAAAAAAGGCGACTTCGGTCGCCTTTTTTATTGAACATTGCGCTGACCGCGCACGGAATGTCACCAAGCGTGGGCGGTCCCGATTGCGTCGAAGCCGCGGACGCACCGTAGCCAGCATGGACGGCGCGAGCTCAATCGCCGCTACGTGGCGTTAGAAACGACGCGCGATTGCACAGAGCAATCGCTGGGTTCGCTAGCATTGGCGAATGCAGTCCCAGCACCACCCCGAACAATCACCCCCACTTGACCTATTGATCGTCGGCGGCGGCATCAATGGCGCGGGCATCGCGCGTGACGCTGTGGGGCGCGGTCTCTCTGTGTTGCTCGTTGAAAAGGACGATCTCGCGGCGCACACCTCGCAATGGTCGTCCAAGCTCATCCACGGCGGATTGCGCTACCTTGAGCATTACGAATTTCGGCTCGTGGGCGAAGCGCTCGCGGAGCGCGAAGTGTTGCTGCGCGTTGCACCGCACCTTATTAAGCCACTGCAATTCGTGTTGCCGCATGAGCCGCATTTGCGACCCAAATGGATGCTGCGTGCGGGGCTCTTTCTCTACGACCGACTCGGTGGCTGGAGCGGGCAAAAGCAAACCTTGCCAACTTCATTTCCAGCGTCGCTTATCGAATCGAAAGCGACGCATTGGGGCGCGGGTCTTAAGACTCAATTCGACAACGGTTTCGTGTATTCCGATGCGCAAGTGAACGACGCGCGCTTGGTCGTTGAAAACGCCAAAGACGCGCGTCGGCGTGGCGCAGACATTCGCGTAGGCGTCGCGCTGCAAGATGCTCGTCGCGAAAACGGCATCTGGATAGCAACACTGCGCAACACCGAGACTGGCGCTGAAAGCACGGTGCATGCGCGCGCCATTGTCAATGCAGCGGGCCCGTGGGTGAAAGATCTGCTCTCGCACATCGACACCCGTCCGACTAAAGAAACGGTGAAGCACGTCAAAGGCTCGCACATCATCGTGCCGCGCGTGCATGACAAACCGCACGCATACATCTTGCAAAACAAAGACGGTCGCATCGTCTTCGTCATTCCGTATTTCGAGCGCTTTTCGCTGATCGGCACGACGGACGTTGAAGTTACCGATTTCGCCGCGCCACGCATCAGCGAAGAAGAAACCGATTACTTGCTGGACCTCGCCAATACGTATCTCAGCAAGCCACTCACGCGCGCCGACATCATCTCGACCTATGCCGGCGTGCGCCCACTGTACGACGACGGCGGCGACGATCCGTCTGCCGTTACGCGCGACTACACGTTGAAGCTTGATGTTCATAACGGTGGCGCACCGCTTCTCAATATCTACGGCGGAAAGATCACCACCTATCGCAAGCTCGCCGAGCACGCGATTGAAAAACTACTGCCGTTCTTCCCAAGCGCCAGCAAAGAGTCGTGGACCGACACGCCGCTGCAGCAAGGCGCAACTCCTGTTGCGCTCGATGCACTCACACGGAGTCTCGAAGAGCGCGGCCTCAGCGCAAATTACTCGCGTCGCTTAGTCGCGCGCTATGGTCTCGACGCTGACGCGCTTGTTGGTGAGCGCGCCGACATGGGCGAAGTGTTCGACGAAACGCTTTCCGAAAAAGAGCTGCCCTACCTGCGTGATCACGAATGGGCGGGCTCGGTGGATGCGATGCTCCAACGGCGCACGAAAACTGCATTGCTCGCATCGCCCGACGTGTTGCCGCGAATTCGCGCGGCAGTCGCGCAGGTGCTGGTAGCACGGGCGAAGTCCGACTCGTTGACGTCGGCGGGCAATGCCCATCCTATGGAAAGCCTCTGATGCTCGACGCGTCCCGTATGCAGCCCTTAAGCGCGCTCACCGACGCGGCGCTCGCCGGCATCGATTTCCTTCTCTTCGATGTCGACGAAACGTTTACAACGCACGGCCTCATGCATGCCGAATCCTATGCCACGTTGTTTGCCCTGCGCGAGGCGGGCATCACCGCTGTCCCCGTCACGGGGCGACCGTCGGGCTGGGGCAATGTCATGCTCTCCACGTGGCCGATCAACGCTTGCGTCACCGAAAACGGCGGCGTGATTTCATGGAAAGATGCGAATGGTTTGGCGCAACAACGTGTGATTCACGACGAGCATCGCGGCGCCGGCTACATAGAGAAACTACGCGCGCTCGGCGCAGACATCGCCGCCAAGTATCCGCAGCTCAAAATCAGCGCCGACCAACCGTATCGTCTCACCGATCTCGCCATTGACTACGCCGAACACGTGCCGCGCGCCGATGATGCGACGGTCGCAGCGGTCGTGGCGAAAATGCGTGACGCGGGGTACATGACCGCGGTGAGCAGCATTCACATCCACGCTTACTTTCCCGCCAACGAAAAGGCCGACGGCGTGTATCCGTTGATGCAAGCAGCGTTTGGTATGTCACGCGAGGACGTGCGCCAACTGGCCGCTTTCATCGGCGATTCGCCCAACGACGCATCAATGTTTGCCGACATTCCGCTCTCCGTGGGTGTTGCCAATGTTTGCTCAGCGCTGGCAAAGATTGCAGTTGCACCCGCCTACGTTTGCAGTCGAGAATGTGGCGCTGGATTCGTTGAATTCGCATCAAGGCTCATCGCTGCAAAGTCCGCCTAGTCTGCTGTGAGTGCTTAGCCCGTCTACCCGCGCACCCTGATCCAAATCTTCATTGGAGAAATCATGATCGTCGTCCTCCGAGTCCTCGCCCTGGTACTGCTCATCATCATCGCCGCGTCGGCGCTGTGGATTCTCTTTGTGAATCTCACCAATCGCGAAGGCTCCATGTGGTACGGCGGTCGTCCGTCGTCACTCGGGTTGAAAGACGGCAAGCTAGGTGGCCCGAAAAAAACACCTAACAGCGTCGTTAGCGAAGGCGTCGACGCAACGCATCCGGCTTACATCGCGCCCATCAAATTTAGCGGCGATCCAGCCGCCGCATGGGCGCGATTTGGTGATGTCGTCAAAGCGCTCGATCGCGTAACCGTGAACACGTCGGACAGCAGCTATCTCTACGCCGAATTTCGCACGGCGAAAATGCGCT
>JAGNQL010000233.1 GCA_017989135.1 Burkholderiales bacterium | reverse complement strand
ACGCGCTCGAAACCAATGAACGCGCTCAGCTTTTGGTATGGATGTGTTTGTTCGACCTGCATGCGCGCGCCCAAAATCGCGTGGCGTTTGACGAGCTTGCACTGCGCTTCGTGGTGCAGTTTGAGCGCTCTGCGCCTGCATGGGACGAGCTGGCTCCTGGCGTGACAAACGCCGTCGCCGGGATGGCCGCGCGTGGCGGCCCCAAATCGCTATTGCGCGGTGATTTGACCGACCCACAGTCCCCAGTGATTGTGACGCTCAGCGAAGCGGCGAAACGCAAGGACGCGACGCCGCCTCGTTTTGATTTGGACGTGGCGGACCTCAACGGCGTGAACGACGTGTGCGGCACGTTGCTTGCCGGCGCACTGGCAGCGCTGCGTCGAAAGGGGGCGATTGTCACGTTCCGTGCGCTTGACGCCACGATTCGTCGCCTCTCGGTGCCGCTCGAGGCCGGTAAGCCGCAGCGCAAGGGGCAGTGGTATCTCGTCCTCGAATTGTTGCAGTGGGCGGGCTCAACAAATTTGTTTGATGACCGAGCGGTGGACTTCGCCATCACGTTCGAAATTTCGCCACCGACGATGGAGCCGCTCACACCGGCCCAACGCAATGCGCTGTCGGTACACACCGCTGCTGTCGATGCGCCAGTTGATCCAATTCACGATGACCGTGTGATCTGGACCGGCGAACTGCTCGGGTCGACCGCGCCGTGCATCAACTCAATTGCGCTCGCCAATATCACCACCAATCCCGTCATCGTCGACATGCGGCAAGTTTTGCGCGTTGACTTCATTTGCGGCAGCGCGATTGCGAACGCATTTACGCGGCTCATGGCGCAGGCCATTGATGTGCGCGTGATCGGCACGTCACCGATTGTGCAAACGCTCATGCAGCTGACAGGTACGCCTGCGGGATTGTTCGCGAAGAACGCGTAGTTACGTTCACGCTATATTTTTGATGCCGTTCGGCGGCGCATTGGCACTTAATGGATTCAACAATTAACTTTCACGGCACCACCATCGTTTCGGTGCGGCGCGGCAACAGTGTTGCCATCGGCGGAGACGGGCAAGTCACGCTCGGCAACATGGTGGTTAAATCCACAGCGCGTAAAGTGCGTCGGCTCTATCACGACCGCATTCTGGCTGGATTTGCTGGCGCAACCGCCGATGCATTCACGTTGTTTGAGCGCTTCGAAGGCAAGCTTGAAAAACATCAAGGTCATCTGACGCGCGCCGCCGTCGAACTCGCGAAGGACTGGCGGCAAGATCGCATTCTGCGTCGCCTTGAGGCGATGCTCGCGGTCGCGGACCACAGCGCATCGCTGATTCTCACGGGCAACGGCGATGTTTTGGAGCCGGAGCACGGCATCATCGCGATTGGTTCCGGTGGTGGTTTTGCGCAGTCGGCTGCGCGTGCGCTGACGCAACACACGGCGCTTTCGGCACGCGAAATTGTTTCTGAATCGCTAAAAGTCGCTGGCGAAATCTGCATTTACACCAACCATAATCACACGATTGAAGAGCTGAGCTGGTGAGCGCAACGCTCGACGTTTTAGTTGCAGGCGGCGGTCCCGTCGGCTGGGCCTGTGCGCTGGCGGCAAAAACGGCGTTGGGCAAACGAGCGCGTGTTGCGGTCATCGAGCGCGACCCGTTGCCGCAGATCGCGGACGGAGCACCCCTGTCCGCGCGCGTCTACACCGTCGCGGCCGGAAATCTTCTGTGGTTTGAAGCGCTTGGTGTTCGCTTCGATTCAGCGCGCAGCGCGCCAGTGACCGACATGCTGGTGCATGGTCGTGATGGCCGAGCATCGCTGCGAATCAGCGCGAACGACGCCGGTCAGCGCGAATTAGCGCAAGTGATTGAGCACGAAGCGCTCGCTGCCGCGACAGCCGCACGTGCGCAAGCGCTCGGCGTGCAGCTGATCAAAGGCGAGTGCGTTGCTCTGCACGATAGCGACCCCGCAGACGGCGCTGCGCATCGCCTCGTTGAGCTTGCTGACGAGTCTTTGCTATCCACGCGTTTGCTACTCGCCGCCGATGGCACGCACTCACGCGTACGGGAAGCCGCCGGACTTGCGGCGTCAACGCGGCCGTACGCACAGCGCGGCGTGGTGGCGAACATGATCTGTGCCGCGCCGCACCGCGACACCGCGCGGCAGTGGTTCTTGCCCGACGGCTCGATACTCGCGTTGTTGCCGCTGCCCTCGATCAACGGCGCTGCAGCCGTGTCGATGGTGTGGTCGGTGCCGCCGGCACGTGCTGACGCGTTGTGCGCGCTTCCACCCGACGCTTTGCTCGCCGAGATCAACACCGCGTCAGCGAACGCGCTGGGCGTGTGCGAAGTGGTGGGCGCGGCACGCCAGTTTCCGCTGACATTGCTGCGATTGCCGGATCCGGTGGCGCCACGCTTTTTGGCGGTCGGTGACGCGGCGCACGCCATGCACCCGCTTGCGGGGCAGGGTGTGAATGTCGGACTGGCCGACGCCCGCTGCCTAGCAGGCGTATTGCAGCGGGCTGGCGAAGTGCGCGACGACCCTGGCCACGCGTTGCTGCTTGCGCGATATCGGCGTGAACGTTTCGGCCCTACGTTCGCTATGCAGCTTGCCACAGACAGCCTTTTTCGCCTCTACAATCATTCTGAACATCCGCTTCTGATGGCGGCTGGCGACGCTGGAATGCGTCTTTTCGGTCATCTACCCGCATTTCGTCGCACGCTGTCTTCCGCTGCGTCTCAATAGGCGTTCTAATCGCCGCACTCAAGGAAACTCCCTTCATGAATCGTTCTCTCACTGCGTTGTTTTTCACCAGCATTTTGCTGGTTGCATGCAACGCCCAACAACCACCGGCCGGAACAGTGTTGGCGACGTCTGCTGTGACAAACGCCAACGTCGTTTCGCCCGCCAAGCTCGCTGAGGTGCAGAAGACGTTGGAAGAGCGCTTCAAAGGCGCGCCGGTGAAGGGCGTTCGCGCGGCCGTTTTCCCAGGCCTGTTTGAGGCGATGGTCGGCGACGACATGATTTACTTCGACGAGAAATTGGGTCATTTCATTGTGGGCAACTTGATCGAAGCAGCCACGATGGTCAACCTCACGGAGGAGCGGAGCACTGAGCTGACCGCGATCGACGTGAAGCAACTGCCGGTGGCTGATGCGATTAAGCTTGTGCGCGGCAAAGGCGAACGCGTGATGTATGTATTCAGCGACGTCGATTGCCCATTCTGCACGCGTCTTGAGCAGACGATGGAGAGCGTCGATAACGTGACGGTGTACACCTTTATGTACCCGATTGATTCGCTGCATCCGGCGGCGCGCAACAAGCAAAAGGCGATCTGGTGCGCCAAAGACCGCCTCGCGGCGTGGAACGACGCGGTGTTGCGTAAAAAATTCGACCCGAACGGCAAGACCGATTGCAAGAATCCGGTGGACGCTACCGTCGCTCTTGGTCAAAAACTCGGCGTGCGCGCTACGCCCTCGTTCTTCTTGGCGGACGGACGCATGGTTGCCGGTGCGATTCCGAAGGATCAAATCGAAACGCGCCTAAACGCCGTGCAAGCCAAGCTCGCCGCTAAAAAATAACGCGACGAGCAGCGCGCAGACTGCTCACCGTTCACCACTCTTCGTTCACTGTTCACTTTTCGACCAAAGGGAGAAAAAAATGGGCCTCATGGATTTCATCAAAAAAGAGCTAATCGAGATCATCGAATGGCAAGATGATTCGCGCGACACACTCTCGTACCGCTGGCCGGACGACGACAAGCAGATTAAAAACAACGCGCAACTGATCGTTCGCGAAAGCCAAGTCGCGCAGTTTGTCTACCTCGGCAAATACGCCGATACGATGGGGCCTGGCAAGCACACATTGACGACGGAAAATATTCCCGTCCTGTCGACGATCCTCGGCTGGAAATATGGCTTCGAGACGCCGTTCAAGGCTGACGTTTATTACGTCACCACGCGTACCTTCGCCGGCAACAAATGGGGCACCGCGAACCCGATCATGATGCGCGACACCGACTTTGGCGTGGTGCGCATGCGTGCGTTCGGTCAGTACGATTTCAAGATCGTGAATCCGCCGTTGTTCCTCAGAGAAGTTGCGGGTACGGATAACCATTTCCGCCTCGACGAATTTGCGGACGTGATGCGCTCGAAGATCGTCAC
>JAGNQL010000232.1 GCA_017989135.1 Burkholderiales bacterium | reverse complement strand
CAGCGTGGCAGCGGCGCGCAATCGGCCGCGGGCGCGGGTGGCAATACCGAAATGGACGTAAAGCTGAACTGGGGTGATGCGTCCAAATTCATGACAAGGTTTGGGTTGCCCAAAGGCGTTGAGCGTGCGCCGGGCACTATCACTGGAACCCTTTCGTGGCCAGGTAGCCCAGCGCAATTTGGCTACGCCAAGCTCGCGGGCAAGTTTTCGCTCGAAACTGCCCCTGGACGGTTCACCGAAATGGAGCCGGGGTTGGCCAAGTTGTTAGGGGTGCTTTCGTTGCAATCGCTTCCGCGCAGGCTTAGCTTTAATTTCGACGACATATTCGGACGTGGCTTCGCCTTTGATGAAATCAAGGCGGACGTAGCGCTCGCTGACGGCACCGCAAAGACCGACAATTTTCAGATTAGCGGCCCGTCAGCACGCGTACAAATTCGCGGTACAGCGGACATTAACCGCGAAACCCAAGACTTGCACGTCCGATTGTTTCCAAGCCTTTCCACCGCGACCGCAATCGGCATCGGCCTCATGACTGCGAACCCCGCCATTGGCGCGGCAGCGCTACTTGGACAAAAGCTTGCCCGCGACCCCATTGAACGGTTACTGATGCAAGAATTTGACGTCAAAGGTACTTGGACAAAGCCAGAAACGACGCCGGTGAAATCTGGTGCCGGTGCCGCAGCCGGGACGACCGCGTCGGACGTTGCGCAGTAGCCGACGAAATCTCCCTCTTTGGACGGGTAATCGTCGCAGCTGCCGCCTCTACAGCACTGTGCGACAACTTAGTTCCTCAGCGCACCCCGCTCAACAAAACCAACACCGCCCCACTGCCGCCGCCATTTGGCCGCGGCTCGCAATAGGCGAGCACTTCGTCTTTCTGTTGCAACCAGCGGCGCACTTTATTTCGCAGCACGGGAATCTTTTGATGGCTCGAGAGGCCCTTGCCGTGAATGATGCGAACGCAGCGATGGCCGGACGCACGCGCGATGCGCATAAACGTCATCAGGGCTTCGTGCGCTTCGTCCTGGGTGTGGTTATGCAGGTCGATTTCCGCGTTAATCGTCCATTGGCCGCGCCGGAGTTTGCGTAACAAATCGGGACTGACGCCACCGCGTAGATAGCTTTGCTCGTCCTCTATGTCGGCACCAATGTCCCAACTCATCGGGCTCGGGTGCATGGCCAGTTGGCTCGCTTCGAGTGCTGCCAGTTCGTCAGCCGTGCGTTGCGCGGCAATTGGTTTTGGCTTCGCGCGCTGCACGTCGGCGGTTCGGGCTTTGTTGATTGGCGCCGCGTCTTTCACGGCATCGCGAAAAAGTGCGATGTCCGACGCGTCAGGCGCGCGATACTCGCGCCACGGGCGAAAGTAGTCGGCGAAGCGCTCATGCTCTGGCGATAGCTCGGCGGGCAGCTCGGTGATCTCCTCGCGCAGGTCTCTGCTGGCCTCTGCCGCGCGACGCGCTTTGCGCGCTTGCTTGCGCTCTAGTTTTAGAAGCGACGCCAGTTCCGATAAGTCATTGCTTGAGGCCATCTAGCGCGTGCTCGGTTCACGATTCAATGTTGGTGGTGGGCGGGCAACGCCCGCCGTAATGCTCACCACTAACGGACACTAGCCGTGCAGCGCCTCAAGATACGCTTGCGAATCGAGCGCAGCCATGCATCCCGTGCCCGCACTAGTGACCGCTTGGCGATACACGTGATCAGCCACGTCACCTGCAGCGAAAACGCCGGGCACGTTCGTCGCGGTGGCGCCACCATCGGTGCCGGTTTTCACCTTGATGAAGCCACCCTTCATTTCGAGCTGGCCTTCAAAAATACCGCTGTTGGGCGTGTGTCCAATCGCGACGAAGAGGCCCGGCGCCTTAACTTCTTGCGTGCTGCCGTCGACCATGCTCTTGAGGCGTGCGCCGGTTACACCTGAGGCGTCACCCAGCACCTCGTCAACGTAGTGATCCCAGATCACGCGCATGTTGCCGCCGTCTTTGGTTTTCGCCGTCAACCGGTCGATCAAAATAGCTTCGGCCTTGAACTTGTTGCGACGATGCACGACCGTGACCGTCTTGGCAATGTTCGACAGATACAGCGCTTCTTCCACGGCAGTATTGCCGCCGCCGACGACGATCACATCCTGATTCTTGTAGAAGAATCCGTCGCAGGTGGCGCAGGCTGAAACGCCCTTGCCGCTGTATTTCTCTTCGCTTGGCAGACCGAGATATTTCGCCGATGCGCCGGTCGCAACGATCAACGCGTCGCAGGTGTACTCGCCGCTGTCACCAACTAAGCGCTTCGGCGTTTCGTTTAGAAACGTCGTGTGGATGTGATCAAAGACGATCTCTGTGCCAAAGCGTTCCGCATGCTTCTGAAAGCGCTCCATAAGCTCGGGCCCCTGCACACCGTCAACGTCAGCAGGCCAGTTGTCGACCTCGGTCGTGATCGTGAGCTGACCGCCCATTTGAAGGCCGGTGATCAACACGGGCTTTAGGTTGGCGCGAGCGGCGTACACCGCGGCGGTGTAACCCGCAGGGCCGGAACCGAGGATGAGGAGGGGGCAATGGCGAGTCATTTTTGAAAGGTGATTTTGAAGTGTGAGCAGTGAGCAGTGAGCAATGAGTAGTGAACGGTGAGCAGTGAGCAGTGAGCAGTAGAGAACGGGAGCGGCTTTTACTGTTCACCGTTCACGATTCACTGCTCACCTTCTAGAGCCCAGTCATCGCCACCATACGAATGAGGTGGGCGAGCGACGTTGCTTCCATTTTTTCCATGACACGGGCGCGGTGCGCTTCCACGGTTTTGATGCTGATGTCGAGATCGTAGGCAATGGTTTTGTTCATCTTGCCGGACACGACCGCGTCGAGCACCTGGCGTTCACGTTCCGAAAGCGACGCCAATCGCGCGGTTATTCCCGACATTTGGCTGTGCTGCGCTTGCGCTTCGACAGCAAACGACAAAGCTTCCTCCACACGTTTGAGCAAATCGCCCTCAGCAAATGGCTTCTCGATGAAATCAAACGCGCCGCGTTTAATCGCCGTCACCGCAATAGGCACGTCCGCATGCGCCGTCACAAAAATCAACGGAATCTTGATCCCACGTTCGGCCAGCGCTTCCTGCGCTTGTGGGCCGCTCATGCCGGGCATGCGCACGTCGAGCACGGCGCACCGCGGCGGGCCGCCCACGCCAGGTTTTACTTCAAGTAAAAACGCCTCAGCGTTGGGAAACAATCGCGCCTGATAGCCGTGCGTTTGCAGCAGCCACGCAACTGAATCGCGAAACGCCTCGTCGTCGTCGACGACGTAAACGATTCCTGGATGAATGCTCATCAATGCCCTTCGTCAAACGGTAAGGTAAACCGGAAAACAGTGCCGGTGGGTCTATTTTCACTAAAAGTGAGGTTGCCCTCATGATATTCAATCAGAGACCGGCAAATGTTGAGTCCCATGCCCATGCCGTCAGCCTTGGTGCTGAAAAACGGCGAGAACAGTTGTCCGGCCACTTCCGGTGGGATACCAACGCCGCTGTCCGCCACTTCGACGACAGCGAGCGTGTCCGTCAGCTTTGCCGTTCGCAACACGGCGATTCGCTGTTCCGGAGGCAAATGCTGCATAGCTTCGCGCGCGTTGCGCAAGAAATTGACCAGCACTTGCTCGATCATGATCCGATCGGCGAATACCATGGGTAGGTCCTCCGCCAGTTGCAGTTCACATCGCAACGCACGTTCTTCGTCATCGCTTTCGACGAGTTTCACTACGTCCGAGGCCAATAAATTGATGTCGAGCGCTTGTCGCTGCGGTTCGCGCGTCCGGACAAATTCGCGCACGCGACCAATAATCGCGCCAGCACGCGCCACCTGCGCGTCCGCCTTTTCCATTGCACCGATCACCGCCATATCGGCGTCGCCGTTGGTCTTGAGGCGCTTAATGCAACCATTCACGTAATTCGCGATGGCGGCAAGGGGTTGGTTAATCTCGTGCGCCAGCGTGGAAGCGATTTCACCCACGGTCATCAAACGCGACGTGCGCGTGAGTTTGTCTTGCTGCGTCTGACGAATGCGTTCGGCTTCCACCCGATCCGTGATGTCGCCCAGCGTCGTTAAACGCGCGATCCGACCGTCTACCCAACGCACGGCACGCGTTCTGGTGAGGAACCAACGACCACTCTCTTTGTGCTCCAACTCGTCTTTGAAGACC
>JAGNQL010000231.1 GCA_017989135.1 Burkholderiales bacterium | reverse complement strand
CGGCCACATCGCGATGACCGACTAGATTGCGTTTGCGGTCGGCAAAAGCCTCGCGCCTGCGCCGGGGCAGATGGTTTTCCGCAACGAACTCTTCGAACTCATTCGTTACGCGGCCACCGAGAAGCTGGTGCATCAGCGCCCGCTCCTCATCGTGCCGCCGTGCATCAACAAGTTCTACATCCTTGATCTCAAACCCGAGAACTCGTTCGTAGCGCACGCTGTCGCGCAAGGCTTCGACGTTTACTTAGTGTCGTGGCGCAACGTCTCCGAAGCCCTGAAAACGCTCACTTGGGAAGACTATCTGGAAGAGGGCGTGCTCACCGCGATTGATGAAGTACGCGCCCATGCGGACGTTGAAACCATCAACACGCTCGGGTTTTGCGTCGGCGGAACGATCCTCTCGTGCGCGCTTGGCGTGCTCGCGGCACGTGGCGAGCTCGACGACTTCGTTGAGAGCGCAACGTACCTGACCACGCTTCTCGATTTCAGCGAGCCGGGCGACATCAAGGCCTATCTCGGCGAGAGCACGTACCAAATGCGCGCGCAGCAATTTGGGGAAGGCGGCAAGGATGGCCTGATGAAAGGCTCAGAGCTGGCGCAATCATTTGCCAGCTTGCGCGCCAACGATTTGATTTGGAATTACGTCGTTAACAACTACCTCAAAGGGCAAGATCCACCAGCGTTTGATCTGCTCTACTGGAACGGCGATTCCACCAATCTGCCCGGCCCGATGTATTTGTATTACCTCCGCAATTTCTATCTCGACAACAAACTGCTCGAAGCCGGCGCACTTGAGATGCTGGGTGAGCCGATCGATCTCTCGCTCGTAGACGTTCCGTCATACGTGTACTGCTCGCGCGAAGATCACATCGTGCCGTGGAAGAGCGCTTACGCGTCCGCTGAGTTGTGGGGCGGCGACGTGGAATTTGTCGTCGGCGCGTCGGGGCACATCGCGGGCGTGATTAACCCGCCGGGGCCCAAAAAGCGCAGTTACTGGACGGGCACGTGGCCCGCGCCTGATGCGGACGCTTGGGACGCGAAGGCCAAAGAAACAGCGGGCAGCTGGTGGCCCCATTGGTATAACTGGCTGGCGAAGCACTCGGGCAAGCGCGTCGCTGCTCGAAAGGTTGAAAAGTCCACGCTCGGCGCCGCGCCGGGCACCTATGTTTTAGAAAAAGCTTAGATTTTTTTACGTTCACACAAGGAGAGAGAACATGTCACGAGTAGCACTGATTACAGGCGGTATGGGCGGTTTGGGCGAGGCAATCTGCATCAAGATGGCAGCGCTGGGTTACGTGGTTGTCACGACGTATTCCCCCGGCAACAAAAAATCCGCCGAATGGCTCGAAGCCATGAAGCAACAAGGCTTTAGCTTCCGCGCGTATCCGTGCGACGTCGCCGATTACGACTCTGCCAAAGCCTGCGTTGAGCAAGTCACCAAAGACCTCGGCCGTCCGATCGACGTGCTGGTGAACAACGCCGGTATCACCCGCGACATGACGTTCAAGAAAATGGACAAGGTCAATTGGGACGCCGTGATGTCGACCAACCTCGACTCCGCGTTCAATATGACCAAGCAAGTCTGCGATGGCATGCTCGAGCGCAACTGGGGCCGCATCATCAACATCTCGTCCGTGAACGGTCAAAAAGGCGCGTTCGGCCAAACCAACTACTCGGCCGCCAAGGCCGGTATGCATGGCTTCACGAAGGCCCTCGCGCTGGAAGTCGCGCGCAAAGGCGTGACCGTCAACACCATTTCGCCGGGCTACATCGGCACCAAGATGGTCATGGCGATTCCGGCTGACGTGCTCGACAGCAAGATCATCCCGCAAATCCCGATGGGCCGCCTCGGCAAACCGGAAGAGGTTGCCGGTCTCGTCGCGTACCTCGCCAGCGAAGAAGCCGCGTTCCTCACCGGCGCGAACATCGCCATTAACGGCGGTCAGCACATGCAGTAAGGTCGTACCGCGTGCGACGGGAGTTTTAGCGAGACACGCCTCCGTTCGTGGTGAGCCTGTCGAACCATGAACACCGTTGCACGGATTCTCGGGATCGTGAATTGGTCTCGCCGCACGCAACCGTGTGCATGAACAGCTTCACCCCGCCAGCGACCGCCCAGCGGCGCACGCAGCAAATAAACGGCTCAAGTCAACTTGAGCCGTTTTTCTTTTGTAACGACCGCTGGCTGGTCGTTGGTGCGAAAAAGCTGATGCACCAATAGCCGTCGATTGACATTCCCGTGCGATGCCTTTAACTTGCAATCACAACGCGGAATATTCCGAGGGGCTGAGTCATGATCTTTTCGTTCAAACATCGCGTCGCGCTCGCGCTGACCGCGTTCACACTCATGCTCGCGCAAGCCAACGCCGCCACCTGTCCGTTCGACACCGGCGGCTCCGACGCGGTTAACGACGGCGTCGTGCTCACGCGCTACGCGCTCGGCATCACCGGCGCGCCGCTCACCGCCAGCACCCGCTACGCCAGTCTCGACCCGTTGCAAGTGCAGGCGAACATCGAATGCGTCGGCTGCGCGCTCGACATCAACGGCGACAATCAGGTGGACACGGTCGACAGCACCATCATCGCGCGCCACCTCGCGGGATTTCAAGGGGCGTCGCTGACGGCCGGCTTGGCGCTCGGCGCTGGGACACGAAACACGACCTCTACCGTCGTGAGCTTCCTCGCCAACGGCTGCGCGGTCGGCGGCGCGATTAACGCGTTCGTACACGGCGGCAACACGTTTGCGCTCGCCCCCGGAGTGCCGTCTCTGCTGGGTAACACCGACAGCCGACCGCTCACCATCAAAGCCCCACAGTCCACGATCAAGGTCTTGGTTGATCCGGCCAACGGCGACGATGGGTTGCGCATTTCGTATTCGACCGACGGCGTGTCCACCGGGCCGAACACGATCAATGGCAGTCGGGTGAATTCAGTCGCAGGCGGGGTCTTAGGCGCGACCATTGGTGGAGGAGGTTTCTTTGATCAGCTAGCTGGCGCCGTCCCCAATCAGGTCAACGCGGATCATGGCACCATCGGCGGCGGGTACCAGAACACAGTCGTAGGCCAAACAGGCGTTGTTGCTGGCGGTCGTGGTAACACAGCGGGACTGGCTAACGGCGCCGGCGAATCGGCAACGGTGGGCGGCGGCAACACCAACGTCGCGAGCGGCGACGGGAGCACCGTGCCCGGCGGCTCCTCAAATACGGCCGCCGGCGACTACAGTTTCGCTGCGGGAATACGAGCAAAAGCCAATCACGGCAGCGCATTTGTCTGGGCAGACAACACGGGCGGTGACGTGACCTCCACCGGAATCAACCAATTCGTCGTTCGCGCCTCCGGCGGCATACGTCTGCCGGGTGCCGGTGACAATCAGCCGGGCAATCCCGCCAAGCAAAGCGACACCAACATGTTCACCCACCAAGTGCCTACCAGCGGGCCGTGCGGCACCGTAGGTGCATTCGCATCGCGCACCGCGATTGATCACCCGCTCACCAACGGCAAGCCTGACGCGATTTTGGTGATCACGCCAAATTTCGGCACCAACAGCGTCGCCAACGGCGGCGGCAATCCCGTGTTCGGCAACCCGGTCGCTGTGTATTACGAAGACACAGGACTCGGCGGCTGCCCCGCAGGCAAGTGGGTGATTTACGGCATCAACGGAGCCGGCGCGATGCTGGCAAACCAAAAGTTCAACGTGTTGGTGATTAACCCGTAGCCACGCGGCTCCGCGCTACTCGCGTGTGGCTACGGAACAGTCTGCTCAAGCGCCGCTTTGATTTTTGCTTCGATCGTTACGGGTGAGCTGATCGTTGCGTTCACGCCGAGGGCGTTTGCGGTGAGCGCCGCGCCGCGAACACCGAGTTGATAGCGCGCTTGCATTAAAGTGTCGGAAAGCGCCAGCACCCGATCATCGCCATCGAAATCAAGCGCCAGCGCCTTGCCGCCGATTTGCACGCGGAAGAGTTCATTCTGGTCGTTCGTCACCACGTCGCCCCTGAACAACACGCGCGCGCTGTCGGGGCTGATTTGGAAGCCTGAGAAGTCCACATCGCCTCCGCTGACCACCGCGCCGGAGAGCGTGACGCGGCTGTTGACCGCAGCGATCGGGACGCTGAAAAGTTCGAACACTTCGTCCGCTACCAAGTCGCCCCTGAACACCACGCGTGCGCTGTCGGGGCTGATT
>JAGNQL010000056.1 GCA_017989135.1 Burkholderiales bacterium | reverse complement strand
ACGGCAAGCTTTTCAAGACGCCGGACGCCCTCACGCTCACCCAAGAAAACATCGACACGCTGCTCGCCGCCGCGCGTGCCGACTGGCGCGAAGTCGAACCCGCCATTTTCGGCACGGTCTTGGAGCAAGCCCTCGGCGACACCGAACGCCACGCTTTCGGCGCGCACTACACGCCGCGCGCACACGTCGAACGTCTCGTGCTGCCCACGATCATCACGCCGCTGCGCGAAGACTGGGCCAACGTCCAGGCCGCCGCGCTGCTGCTGGCCAACGAAGGCAAGGTCCACACGCCTGGCGGTGCGGTCGCGCTCGTGCGCGGCTTCTTCCAAAAACTCTGCACGACGACCGTGCTCGACCCCGCCTGCGGCAGCGGAAACTTTCTCTACGTCACGTTGGAGCACCTAAAGCGCCTTGAGGGCGAAGTGCTCATCCAGCTCGACGCGTTCGGTTTCGCGCAGGGCCGCTTAGAGGCCGACAACCTCACCGTCGACCCGCACCAACTGCTCGGCATCGAAGTCAACCCGCGCGCCGCCGCCATCGCCGAGGCCGTGCTTTGGATTGGCTATCTGCAATGGCACTTCCGTACGCAGTCGAGCGCCGTTCCGCCGCAGCCCGTTCTCCGCGATTTCAAGAACATCGAATGCCGCGACGCCGTGCTCGCGTGGGACAGCGTTGAATACGAAACCGACGCGCAAGGCCGCGCCGTCACGCGCTGGGACGGCCGCACGTACAAGCTCCACCCCGTCACCGGCAAAGAGATCCCCGACGAAGCCGCGCAAGTCGCGAAAGAGCGCTACGTCAACGCCCGCCGCGCCGAATGGCCCGCCGCCGACTTCATCATCGGCAACCCGCCGTTCATTGGTGCCGGCCCGATGCGACAAACGCTTGGCGACGGTTACGTCGAAGCGCTGCGCAACGCGTGGAACGACAAAAAGCCTGAAGACATGGGCGTGCCCGAAAGCGCCGACTTCGTCATGTACTGGTGGGAGCACGCCGCCCGCGCGGTGCGGAGCGGCAGCACGCGACGTTTCGGCTTCATCACCACCAACAGCCTTCGCCAAACCTTCAACCGTCGTGTCGTTGAAAAACATCTGCACCCGAGCGTAACGACCGCCCTGACGAGCGACCCCAAAGCGAAAACCAGCGCCGCAAAGAATCTCGTTCGCCCTGAGCCCAAGGCGAAGGGTCTGAAGACCCGAGCGCTCGTCACAACGCAAACCCCCGCCGCCCTGCGCCTCGCCTTCGCCATCCCCGATCACCCGTGGGTCGACAACGCCGACGGCGCAGCCGTGCGCATCGCGATGACCGTTGGCACCGCGCAGCCGCGCGACGAAGACGATGCGCCGCTCGACGCAACGCCCGGTTGCCTGCAAACCGTCACCCACGAATCGCCCGCCAATGACGACGGCGAAGTCGCCGTCACGCTCAGCGAGCAACTCGGCGAAATTCACGCAGACCTCACTATCGGCGCGGACGTGACGGACGCGCGTGCTCTCCGAGGCAACGAAAATCTTTGCTTTCGCGGTGTGACGCTTATCGGTTCGGGCTTTTGGGTGAGCCGCGACGACCCTCTGGCACGTCTGGAACCTGCCGCAATGCGGCCGCTCGTAAACGGGAAGGACTTAACGCAGATAGATCGAAAAAGTCTCGTAATTGACCTGTTTGGCCAAGACGAGATGAGTGTTCGGACAAATTTCCCTCATTGCTACCAGCGGTTAGTCGAAGGCGTCAAACCAGAGCGAGATCAGTCGCAGCGCGCCGCGTATCGTCAACGGTGGTGGGTATTCGCGGAAGCGCGGCCGGAGTTGCGTTCAGCGGTCGCTGGTATCGGACGCTACATCGCTACGTCAATGACCGCAAAACACCGACTGTTCACTTTTTTGGGTGAAGACGTTCTACCTGACCAAGGCGTTGTGGCTATCACGATAGCCGACGCGCAAGTTTTGGGAATCGTATCGAGTTCGCCGCATATCGTGTGGGCGTTTGCGACAGGCGGACGGATGGGCGTAGGAAACGACTCCCGCTACAACCAATCCCGCTGCTTCGAAACTTTCCCGTTCCCCAGCGAAGACACAGGCCTCACACCCGCGCTGCGTGAACGCATCGCGAGCCTCGCTGAGCACATCGACGCGCATCGCAAGCGCGTGCTCGCCGAGCGCGACGCTTTGGCAGCTCCGCCAGCGCCGCCATCACCAGCCGGACTCACGCTCACAGGCCTCTACAACGTGCTCGACGCGCTGCGCGAAGGCCGCGCGCTGACCGCGAAAGAAAAAGCAATCCACGACGCCGGGCTCGTCGCGGTGCTCAGGTCGCTGCACGACGAGCTAGACGCCGCCGTGCTCGCCGCCTACGGCTGGGCCGACCTCACGCTGCCGCGCGACGAACAAACGTTGTTAACGCGCCTCGTCGCGCTCAACAACGAGCGCGCCGCCGAAGAAGCGAACGGAACGATCCGCTACCTACGTCCCACGTATCAAGACCCCGCACAGCGCGGCAAGACGGACGCCGAGATCACCGCAACGCCCGCCGTCGAACCGACGCAGACGAGCATCGACATGGGCGCGACCGACGACACCGAAGTGCCAGCGCAAACGACGTTCAAAAAAGCGAAAGCGCGCAAACCGGCATGGCCGAGCACCTTGCCAGAACGCATGAAGGCGGTGGCCGGTCTGCTCTCGACCAATGCCGAGCCGATGGATAGTGAAGCCGTCGCGCGCGCGTTCGCAGGCAAGAGCGAGGCCAAAAAGCAAATCCCAGAAATTCTGGAAACGTTGGTCGCCCTCGGCCGCGCCCAAGCAGTGAACAAAACAGAGTTCGCGGCGGCGTAGCGCACGGAGCGACGCCAAGTCGTCGCCTACAACTCGAACCAAGCGACGCCAAGTTGTCGTCTACAAGGCGAACGTGCGAGGCGTGTTTCGTGCGGGAATGTAGGCGCGGACTTGGCCGCGCTTGCGTCCGGTTTCTCATCCGGCGACCAAGCGACGCCAAGTCGTCGCCTACAAGTCGAACTAAGCGACGCCAAGTCGTCGCCTACAAGGCGAACGTGCGAGGCGTGTTTCGTGCGGGAATGTAGGCGCGGACTTGGCCGCGCTTGCGTCCGGTTTCTCTTCGTTCGACCAAGCGACGCCAAGTCGTCGCCTACAAGTCGAACCAAGCGACGCCAAGTCGCCGCCTTCAACTCGCGCTAATCGTCCAACACCGCGCGCAACCCATCAAGCACCTGCGTCACCACGTCTGCGGGGGCTTGTTCGACGAGTGTTGCGCGCCGTGCTTGCCAATCAAGGGCTTTGATTTGATGCGTGTGGACGGAGCCGTCGGTGCGCATTCCAGTGCCCATCAGCGAAACCAGCAGACCACCCGAGCGCGCGGCGTTGGCGGCGCCGCCCGAAATCGGACAGACCCACGCGAGCTTCATGCGTGCGTTGAAGGCGCGTGGCGAAACCACCAAGCAAAAGTGCGGCCCCTTCATTTCTTGGCCCGACGCGGGGTCGAACTGAAGGTGCAATACGTCGCCGCGATCCGGCGTCACAGTTCGTTGCCTACGGCGGGCAGATCGTCCCAACCTTCGGCGCGATTGAGGCCGCTGGGCGTCGCTGCGAGCAGCTCGTCGAGCGACGGGCGGACGCGACCGGGGCGCAAGCGCAACTCACTGCCGTGAATTTCTACCGCAAGTGGCGAGCCCGCTTGCAGGTGATTTTGCTCAACAAACGACTGTGGAATCGTGACAATCAACGAGCCACCAGAGCGACGAAGTGAAGCGGTCAACATGGTGCTTGCGTCCAAAAAAAGTTTTACTGGAGTACGATTATTGCACTTGGATGCGCGCAGCACAATGCACGCTATGTAGCTTTATCGTCCGAGCGACTGCCAGGCGGTCATTTGCGCCAAAAAAAGCGCACAGTCAACAATAAGAATAAACACGCGAAAACGACCGCCCGCCGGTCGTTCGCACCTAAAAGCTGTAAACGCTAATTTTTAGGCATTGGACGTGGTGGGTGCGGATGCGGCGGCGGCAGCGGCCGATAGCGCGGAATCCACGGGCGGTAGCCGAAGTATGGGTACGGCCACCAGACCGGCGGCTGCTCAATGACGTAGGACGCCAGCGGCTTGGGTTCGATGACTTCGAACGCGAGGAACTGCGTCGTTTGCTTTGCGTTGAAATTGTCGTCGCTGGCGAAGAGGAGCGTGCGATTTCCGTTGGGGAGCGTGGGGCCGAAGGTCATGGCTTCGGTGTTGTCGAGTTTTTTCAATTTCAGCGAATCGAAATTGACCACGAGACGCTTGGCGGCGGCCGTGTATTCGCCTTCGCGCAGCACGGGCACATTAAGCACGTCGCTGCCGTCGCGGGTGTCGATCAGGTAAACGCGCAGCGAGTTGCCGACGCCAGCGGTGTAGCTGCGCTCGAGTACCAGCATGCGGAACTGGTCGACCATCAAGATTTCTGGAATGCCGTTGTCGGCGAAACCGTTGGCTGGCGTTGGGCGATGCGGAATTGCGTCCGGGATGTAGGCGATTTGCCGAATCGGATTGCCGGAATTGGCGTGATAGAGGGTGAAGCGCGCCGGGCCGCCCGCGGCGTCAACGCTCGGTTCCTTGCCATCTTCGTAAAGCGCCGCCTCCATCGAAACCCAAATCGCCTTGTTGTCTGGCGTGAGCGTCATGCCTTCAAACGTGAGGTTGTCACGCGGCCCTGCTTCGCCGGACTTCACTTTGAACATCGGCAGCGTAGGTAGCTCGCGGATGAATGTGCCGTCGAGTTTGATCTCGCGCACGACCGGGTCGAGCCCGAGTTTTTTGTCGCCTTCGCTCGTCCACATGAGCGTATCGGTGTCAGCGCGGTAACGAATCGCTTCCGGGTCCGGAATGTCCTTCGCGCCTTGCGCTTTGCCGCCGTACGCACTGCCGTCGGGGCGTTTCATATGAACGACAGACGTGATTTCCGGCGTGGTTAATCCGGTCGCGGTCACGTTGATTTTCGCGGTGTAGAAACGCGCGGCGTTGATGTCCGAGCGGTCGTCCGCGAGCAGGTAATACTGATTGCGCGCTGGGTCGTAATCAATGCCCGAAATACCGCCGACGGTGGTCCCGCCGAATTGCATGCGGTGCGGCAGCGTGGCTTCACCGATGAAGCGAAGCGTGATGCCCGTGGCGTTGGGTGTCGCCGCCGTGCTGGTGGGCGCTGCGCTTTGCGATGCGCAACCGGCAACCGCGAGTGACAAAACGAGTAGAGCAAATAGACGGCGCATAAGGCCTCCAGCGAATGTGTTCAACAAGCTAATTTTGACACTGTTAGCGCAAGAGGGTTTCTGCGAGCAACCTTCGCGTCACTTCGGCGGTTTCGCGTCGCGCAACCGCTCGCGCCACCATTGCAGCGCGCGGCCGCGATTGCTACTTTTCCAGGCAATGACCAAATGCCCCGTGGGTCGCCTCTCTTCAAGGCGTTTGGCGATGAGTGTTTTGTCGCGCAGATGCGGCGCGGCGTACCAGCGCGCCAAATAGCCCGCACCGAGCCCCGCGACCTGTGCCTCTACTTTGGCCTGCATCGACGGTACGACGAGGCTATCTTGCCCGGAGAGCAGGCCGCTGGTACGCAATGGCAGATGTCGCGCGCTGTCGCCGACGGCAATCGCGCGATGTTGCTGCAGCACGGCGTTGCCAAGCGGTTCGGCGGCTTTTGCCAGCGGATGTTTTGGCGATACGCAGTAGTCGAATTCGAGGTCGAACAGGGGTTGTGTGCTGATGCCCATGCCGCTCGGCGCGTCGCTGCTCGCGCCGATTACTAAGTCCGCGCGACCGTCGACGAGCGCCTCCCACGTGCCTGCGAGCGTCTCGTCGTTGATACGCAGTTTTGCTGAACAAGTGTCTCTGAAATACGCGGCGATGTGCGGTTGCAACCAACGCCACGGCAAAATCGCGTCGAGCACAATACTGAGTTCAAGCTCCCAGCCCGTTGCCGTTTGCGTGATGGTCGACAGCAATGCGTCGGCTTGCGCCAGCAGCGCACGGCCTTGCTCTAAGACCACTTTGCCAACCGGCGTCAATTCCGCCCGGTAGCCCCGCCGGTCGAAGATCAACGTATCCAGATCTTCTTCGAGTTTTCGCACCGCGTAGGTGATGGCCGAGGGCACGCGACCCAGCTCGTCCGCGGCGCGGCCAAAGCTGCCAAGGCGGGCGATCGCGTCGAGGATTTCAAGTGATTCGAGCGTGATTTTCAACATATTCATTATTTTTGAATAAGTGTGTCAAATGAGCAAGCTTGTTTAAGCAATCTCACGCGCCCATACTTCGGTCATTGAGAAAGGACTCCGTTATGTTGACGCTCAGAAAAGCAAACGACCGTGGGCACGCCGATCATGGCTGGCTGCAGAGCCGTTTCAGCTTCTCATTTGCTGAATATCAAGACCCGCAGCACGTTCACTTTGGGCCGCTTCGGGTGATTAACGACGACTACATCGCGCCGGGCCAAGGCTTTGGCATGCACGGGCATAAAGACATGGAAATCGTCACCTACGTGCTCGAAGGCGCCGTGGCGCACAAGGATTCGCTGGGCAACGCTGGCAATATCGTGCCGGGCGAGGTGCAGCGCATGAGCGCCGGTCGCGGCATCATGCACAGCGAGTTCAACCCGAACGCGGATCAGCGCACTCATCTCCTGCAAATTTGGATCATTCCAGATCGCGCGGGCGGCGCAGCATCCTATGAACAAACGATGTTTGCGGAGGCCGAGAAACGCGGCAAGCTGCGCCTCGTTGCCTCGCCAAATGGTGCCGAGGGCTCAGTTACGATTCAGCAAAATGCGCGACTCTTCGCCGGCTTATTTCACGGTGACGAATCTGCAACGCACGCGATCGTGCCGGGCCGCATGGCGTACGTTCACGTCGCGCGTGGCGCGGTGCAGGTCAACGGCGTTTCGCTCTCAGCGGGCGACGCTGCGAAGATCGAGAACGAAACCACGGTTCGCGTTGAAGGCGGCGATCAAGCCGAAGTGCTCCTCTTCGATCTTGCGCCACTCCAGTAAGGCGCTCACGCATACGTACGCGCGGCATTAGCCGCGCTAACCACGACCCAAGCGCGGCGGACGCCGCGCCTACAACTTCAAGGAATCACACTATGTCATCAGTAGCAATCGTTTACCACTCCGGCTACGGCCACACCAAAGCCGTCGCAGAGGCCGTCACTAAGGGCGCGGCCAGCGTCGCCGGCACCACCACGCATCTGATTAGCGTGACCGACATCGAGAGCCAATGGGATACGTTGGCGAAGGCTGACGCGATCATCTTTGGCGCACCCACCTACATGGGCTCCGCCTCTGCGCCGATGAAAGCGTTCATGGACGCAAGCTCGAAGGTTTGGTTCACCCAGGGCTGGAAAGACAAGCTGGCTGCGGGTTTCACGGTCTCGTCGAACCAGTCGGGCGACAAGCTGTCGACGCTGCAACAGTTCGTGACCTTCGCCATGCAGCACGCCATGCTCTGGGTCAGCACAGGCATGATGGGCGGCAACAACAGCAGCAAGGGCTCAAAGGACGACTTGAACCGCTTGGGGTCGTCAACCGGCGTGATGGTTCAAGCCAACGCTGATCAAGGCGTCGAAGGCATTCCTGACAGCGACTTCAAAACGGCGGAAGCGTTGGGTGCTCGCGTCGCAGTATTTGCGGCGAAGCTCGCTGCGTAGTTCTCCGGGTTACTGCGACCTAGACGCGGAGAAGCCCACCTGATGTAGGCGCGGCATCAGCCGCGCTTAGTGTCGTAACGCTCGGAAGAACACACGGATGAGGGTAGCGCGGCTGATGCCGCGCTTGCAAAATCTTGAGCCCTATTTCGCCGCCGCTTGCAGCGTGATTACGCCGCAGCTCACGCGTGCGCCGGAATTACCGAATGGCTGCGATACGTAATCGTCGGTGTTGCGTGTCACGACGACCGGCAAACCGACGATGCTGTAGTTGCCGCCAGCGAGCGTGATCGTGTCGACCGTCAATCGCGCGGTACCGACACCGTTGCCGTCGGCGGTGATGTTGTGCATCGCGCCCGCGTGGCGCAGGATGTGCGACGGGTCGCCGTGCGGGTGACCGTCGGGGTTGAAGTGGCGCCCGGTGCGCGAGCCGTCGCCGGAGCAGTCTGGCACCGAGTGGATATGAAAACCGTGCTGCGAAAAAGGTTTGAGGCCCGAGATACTCGCCTCAACCAGCACTTTGCTGGTACCGATTTGGGTGAACCGAACTAGGCCCGTTGGCGCGAGGTTGGTCTCTTTTGCGGCGGTTGTGGGTTTCATTTCGGCCGTGGCGATCACCGGTTTCTTCTCGTCCATGATCGTCTGGCAGCCCGAGGCGATGAGCGTTGTTGCCGCGCAAAATGCGATGAGGGTGTGCGATGAGTTCATGGAAAGTCTTTGCGGAATAGGGCGCATGGCGTGCGTGGATTGTGTCACGTCGCGCGCTCGCCGGCGCATTACGACCCGGTTACAGCTTTTACGCACCAGCGACCGGCCAGCGGACGTTCCCAATAAAAAATGGCGAAAGTCAACTTTCGCCATTTTTTGTCTGAAAGCGCCGCCCGCTGGTCGTTAGCGGGCGAAAGCTATTCTCGGAGGCTATGGAATAACCGGGCGCACCAACGGCTCGTCACTGGTGAGCGCTTTCAGAAATTCGACCACTTGCCCGATTTCGCGGTTGTTCATTTTGGTGTCAACCATCAGCGGGCTCTTGTTTGGGTCAGCCTTGCCGCCGCTGGCCATGTAGCGCACGGCTTCTTCGAGCGTTTTGGCGCTGCCGTCATGGAAGTACGGCGCCGAGAGCGCAACCGAGCGCAGCGTCGGGGCCTTGAACGCACCCGTGTCTTCCGGTTTCTTAGTGATCGCGCCGCGACCTGCGTCCGGCTTCGCTTTGCCTGCTTCGAGCCCGGTGTTATAGAAACCGCCAGCGGTGTAGACCGGTGGTGTGTGGCAGCTTGCGCAGCCTTTTTCTAGAAACAGTTTGAAGCCCGCTTTGGCGTCCTCGCTCACTGCCCCGGCGACGCCTTTTTCATGGCGATCCCACGGCGAGTCGTCGCTGCTCAATGTGCGCACATAGGTCGTGAGCGACTTCACGATGTTGAGGCCGTTGGCGTCCATTCCGTAGACCTTGTTGAACGCGGCTTTGTAGGCGGGAATCGCGTTAAGCGTCGCCGCGATTTTGTCTGGATCGGCACCCATCTGATTGCGCCACGCGGCCATCGTCTGGATTTCCATCGTCGCAGAACGTCCGTCCCAGTACAAGGGCGCTTGGTAGCCCGTGTTGTAGAGCGTTGGCGTGTGGCGAGTGTTGAGCTTGCCGCTGTCCTGCTTGGAGAGCGCCTCGGGAACCGCCCAGCCTTTGTCGCGGTAATGGCAGTTCTCGCAGGCCATCTTGCCCGAGCCCGACAGTCGCGTGTCGAAGAAGAGTTGTTTGCCAAGCGCAACCTTGTCCGGCGTGATCGGGTTGTCGGCAGGTGTTGGCATGACCGGCAACGCCGACATACGCGGCGCAGCGGGTTTGGTTTCAGGCGCAGCGCACGCCGCGAATAAACCGACGGACGCAACCGCGGCTAGCGCCACTTTCAAAATGGATAACTTCACTGTAACTCCCCTTAAGAATGAGCGCGTTTCGCGCTTGAAAAACTTCGCGAAGAATAGCTGAAAAAATGACATTCACATCACTCGACCGCTGTTAGCGAAATATGAATCTGCGTACATCGCACGAATTCGTTAGTCGAACGTATCTCCCAAAATATTGGACAACCACGCCATTGCGTATATCCCTTCGACCTCGTTCGCGGCGGAATTTCCGCCCGCCTTTGCATCGGGCAACATCTGTTTGCTCGCGTTGTCGTAGCGAAAAACGCGTACCGCGTGGCCCGCATCGCGGCGAGAAACGAAGCTGTAGGCCGCCGAGATAATCACCGGCTGTTCGACGGGCAGCAGGTTCGCCATTTGGCGTGAAATTGCCATCGCGCATACCTTGGCCTCTTGATTGGCTAAGTGCGCTGATTTGGGCATCCCGGGGCTACCAGCAATCGAGTCGCCGATCACGTGAACGCCGGGGACGGCTGTGGACTCGTAGGTTCTGAAATCGACGTTGCACCACCGACCACCGGCGTTTGCCAAACCCATGTCGCGCGCCACCGCGCCCGCACGCTGCGGCGGAATCACGTTCCACAGCGCGGCGCGAACCTTGCCGCCTCGATCAAGTTCTACGACGTTGTCGGTGCTTGAAGCAGACACGACATTGGTGTTGGGCACGTATTCGACGATCCCGCTGTAGCGATCTTTCCAAGCTTTGGTGAACAAGTCTTTGCCGTTGGCCACATCCGCATTCGCGTCAAACACCAACACCTTGCCCTTGATCTTTTGCTCCTGCATAAATGTCGCGACAATGCACGCGCGCTCGTAGGGCGCGGCGGTTGCGCGAAACGGTACTTTCGGTACGTGAATAGCGAAGGCGTCACCGTTTCGCAGCGCGCCGATTCGTTGCCGCAAGTCGATCGTCGACTCGCCAGCTTTCCAAGCGTGCGGCATGCGGTTCTGCGCCTCTTCGGACGCGAGCCCCGGCAGTGCGCTGTAGTCGTAATCCACGCCGGGTGCCACGATCAGTCGGTCGTAGGCGACGCGCCGCCCCGAGGCCAGCACCACCTCACGCGCCGCTGCGTCGAGGCCGGTCGCACGGTCGCGAATCCATGCAACGCCATGGCGCGCTGCAAATCCCTCGTAGCTCTGCGTGAGTTCGCGCATCCCCATGGCGCCTAGCAACACGCGGCAACTTAACGGACAGGAATAGAACGCGGAAGATGGCTCTACTAACGTTACCCGCAATGCAGGGGCAAACGCCCTCAAGTGCTTCGCGGCTGTGATGCCTGCGAAGCCACCACCAACGACCACGACATGTCCGCGCGCTTGAGCCTGCACCAATGAAGGCGCGACCATTGCGAGTGCGGCCGAGCGCTTTAAAAAAATCGCGCCGACTCATTTCGCACTCCTTGCTTTTTGCGCAGCGAAGTGCGTCGCAAGCTCGACGAGCGTTTCCGGTGTGTAAGCCTGAGTTATTTCTCGCATTACAGTGGAACTCAAACTGCCGTCGCGAAAACCGAGCAGTGCTTTGCTCAAATCTTCTGCCGCGACACCCGACAGCCGCCGTGCGGCGCCAAGCGCATTTCCGTCGGTACCGTGGCAAGTGGAGCAGGTTGCCGCGAGCAATCGGATTTCCGCGACCCGCTGCGACTGTGTTGACACGCTCTGAGCGAAAGCAAATGGCGCAACGCACAGCGACGAAATCAACATCACGACGAACGCGCGGAAGGCGTTGCGTCCCAACCGGGATAGTGCGTCGCAAGCTCGAATAAAGTCTCGAAACGGCCAACAAAAGGCCGCGGCGCTGAGACAGCGTCGGTGTAAATGGCTGGGCATGAAAGGGTCTCTCCGAGTATCTTGACTTGCACTACGATGGTGCTTTGCTCGAATTATCTAGCGTTTCAATCGAAACGGAGTAGCGAAGATTCGGCAAACGAGATGATGCTGGAGTGATCGGATAAGCGGCGCATCCTGCCAGACAGTCGCCCTCGGCTAAAGCGTGCGGTCAGCGAGAGATTTGAAACACCGCTGTCTCGCCGCGTAGGTTCGGCAGCACCGAAATGGCTTTCCCGCCAGCGAGCACCGCGCGGCGTTGCACGGCAATGCCTTTTTCGGCACAGAACACATCAAAGTCGGTAATCGTCGAAAAGTGCACATTGGGCGTGTCGTACCACTGGTACGGCAAACGCTTCGAGACCGGCATGCGGCCACCCACCCCGAGCTGCCAGCGCACGGACCAATGGCCAAAATTGGGTAGCGTCACGATGGCGCTCCTGCCCACGCGCAGCACCTCGCGCACCAGCGCTTCGGTGTGGCGCGTCGCTTGCAGTGTTTGCGAAAGAATCACCACGTCAAACGCCGCGTCTTCGAACAAGTTGAGTCCGCTTTCGATGTTGCCCTGCAGTACGTTCAAGCCGCGTTCCATGCACGCGAGCACCGACGCATCACTGATTTCAACGCCATAGCCTTTAGTTTGTCGTTCGCGCTGCAATCGCGCTAACAGCTCGCCGTCGCCACAGCCCAAATCAAGCACCGACGCGCCCTTCGGCACCCATTCAGTGACCACATCGAAATCGGGGCGGATGTAGTTCGCGCTCATACTTTGATCCCTTCAAACACCGAACGCAGCAGGGCGTGATACTGCGGAATCGGCATCAAAAATGAATCGTGCCCTTCCACGGATTCGATCTCCGCGAAGCTCACGTCATGTTTGTTTGCAAGTAGCGCGCGCACAATTTCTTTCGACCGCGCAGGCGAAAAACGCCAGTCGCTGGTGAATGCTGCAATGAAGAATTTCGCGGTGCTCTTCGCGAAAGCTGCCGCAAGATTGCCATCGAACGCACGGGCCGGATCGAAATAGTCCAGCGCACGGGTCATCAGCAAGTAAGTGTTCGCATCGAAGTAACCGGCAAACTTGTCGCCTTGATACCGTAGATAACTTTCCACTTCAAACTCAACGTCAAAGCCGAACTGATAGTCCTCGCCTTTGAGCAAGCGGCCAAATTTTTCGCCCATTAAGTCGTCGGACAAATAGGTCAAGTGCCCAAGCATGCGTGAGAGGCGCAGCCCGCGTTTGGGCACCACGTTATGCGCGTAAAAATTACCATCGTGAAAATCGGGATCGGTGCGGATCGCTTGCCGTGCGACTTCGTTGAAGCCAATGTTTTCTGCGGAAAGTTTCGGTGCGGCCGCGATCGCGAGCACATTGCGCACGCGCTCAGGAAAATCAATTGACCACTGCATCGCTTGCATGCCACCCAGCGAGCCGCCGAGAATCGCCGCGAACGTGTCGATCCCAAAGTGGTCTGCCAGTCGCGTTTGCGCGCGCACCCAATCCGGCACAGTGACGATAGGGAAATCGTTGCCAAACGGTTTGCCCGTCGCGGGATTAGTCGTGCCGGGTCCGGTCGAGCCGTGACAGCCGCCGAGATTGTTGAGTCCAATCACGAAAAACTTTCGCGTGTCCAACGGACGACCGGGGCCGATCAGGTTGTCCCACCAGCCTTCGGATTTGGACGGGTCCGGCGCGTCTTTGTAGAAGCCTGCAACGTGATGGTGGCCGGAAAGTGCGTGGCACACAAGCACGGCGTTGCTGCGCGAGGCATTGAGTTCGCCGTAGGTTTCGACGGTCAAGTCATAGCGATTAAGCGTTGCGCCCGACGCGAACGTCAGCGGCGTCTCGAACGCGATTTTCTGCGGCGACACAAAGCCGACGGAGTCTGATGGAATATTCATGGTCAACAAAAAAGCCCGGGAGCCAAATGAAATCAGGCTTGCGGGCTTATGCAGTGACGATAGAGAAATTCGCTCAAACGCCGCTTTAGCAATTTTGACGCGGATTCACTGCATCAGTGGATCGTGCATCTCGCCCGCAAGCTGTTACTTCAAATCGGCGATGTGTCAATAATAGCCAATCCCAATCGATTCGGCAAAATACTTGCCTATGCAACGTATCGCCATCATCGGATCGACAGGCTCCGGCAAGTCAACGCTTGCGCGCGCGCTTGCTGAGCGACTAGCGATCCCGCACACGGAACTAGACAATTTGCATTGGCTGCCCGGCTGGCAGGAGTTGAGCGACGAGCGCTTTCGGCCATTGGTGGATGCGGCAACTTCCCAACCGGAATGGGTGATCGATGGCGGTTATTCGGTGGTGCGTGATCTCGTCTGGGGGCGTGCCGACACGATCATTTGGTTGAATTACTCACCTTTGCGGACAACGTGGCAACTCTTGCGCCGTACTGTCTTACGCAATGTGCGCGGAGACCTCTGTTGCAACGGCAACCGCGAATCGCTCAAGCGCAGCCTTGGGCCGGACTCGATCATGTTGTGGCTGTTGAAGTCCTATGGGATGAATCGGCGCAATTTTCCCGCTGCGCTCGCGCGTTATCCAAGCGCAACGCAGCTCGTGTTTTCGACACCCAAGCAAACGGCGAAGTGGCTCGCCGCGCAGTCGCGTAAGGCTCGTTAGAGCGCGTTCAACCGCGTCAGCGCAGCGGCAATTTTGTCGGGGTCGTCGCTGCGCAAAATGCGGTTGGCGATGGCTTCGCATTCGGGAACGCTGGACGTCAACACGCGCTGTTTGATGGTTAAGAGCTGCGCCGGATGCATCGAGAAATTGCGCAAACCGAAGCCAAGCAGCAAACGCGTGAGCCGCAATTCGCCTGCCATTTCGCCACAGACCGCGATCGGTGTCTTCGCTTTGTTTGCGGTACGAATTGCCTGTGCGATCAGCTTCAATACCGCCGGATGCATCGGGTCGTACATGTGTGCGACGGCGTCGTCCGTCCGGTCAATCGCCAGCGTGTACTGAATCAAGTCGTTGGTGCCAATCGACAGAAAGTCGAGGTGTTCGATGAAGTACGAAAGCGACAACACCGCCGCTGGAATTTCAATCATGCCGCCGACGGGCACGTCGTTATCGTGTGCGATACGTTGCGCAACCAACTCGGCTTTGGCTCGCGAGATAAAGCCCAACGTCTGCGCAATTTCATGTGCGTTTGCCAGCATCGGCACCAAGATGCGCACTCGACCAAACGCGCTGGCACGCAGTATCGCCCGCAACTGCGTCATGAAAAGTTTGGGTTCAGCCAAACACAAACGGATCGCGCGCAAACCCAGTGCCGGGTTGTCGCTCGGGCGATCACCGAGGCCCGGCATGCGTTTATCGGCGCCAAGATCGAATGTGCGAATGGTGACGGGGCGACCTTGCAAGCCTTCAACGGCCGCTTTGTAGGCCTCGAATTGCTCGTCTTCGCTCGGCAAATCTTCGCGATGCATGAACAAAAATTCGGTGCGGAATAGGCCCACGCCGTCCGCGCCATTTTCGAGGCAGCCTTTGCTGTCGGTCGGCAACTCAATATTGGCGTTCAGGTCTACAGATTGGCCGTCCAGCGTGATCGCACGCGTGGACACGAGTCGCTTGAGCTTTTGACGGTCAAGGCGTTGCCCGTCCTTTTTCAGTACGTACTCCGCGAGCACGTGCTCATCGGGATTGACGATCACAAGCCCGTTGTCGCCGTCGATGATTAGGTGCTCGGCTTCGCGGATCAGCGAGCGCGCGTTGTGTAGCGCGACGACTGCGGGAATGCCCAGTGAGCGGGCCACGATGGCGGTGTGTGAGGTTGCGCCGCCCACGTCGGTGACAAACGCTGCAAACGCAGACTCCTTGAAGTGAATCGCGTCAGCAGGAGAAATGTCGTGCGCGATGAGCGCGGTCACATGCTTCGGATTTATCAGCGGTAGCGCGCTGGGCCGTCCCATCAAGGCTTTTACGATGCGTTCAACGACTTGCACCACGTCGTTCGAGCGTTCGCGCAAATACGGATCCTCAAACTGCTGGAATTGCTCGACCAACTCGCGCATCTTCTGCGTGACCGCCCACTCGGCGTTGCAGCGCTGCGCTTCGATGACGCGCTTGGGTTCGGTTGCAAGCTGCGCATCGGTCAAGATCATCCAATGCACATCGAGAAAAGCGCCAAATTCAGCGGGCGCATCGGAGTCCTTCATGCGCTCATGCAGGGCTTCAAATTCGGAGCGTACTGTCGCCAACGCGATATCGAAACGAGCCAATTCCGCGGGCACTTGGTCCGCTGCGATGTCGTAGTGTGCAAC
>JAGNQL010000230.1 GCA_017989135.1 Burkholderiales bacterium | reverse complement strand
CCTACGCACCGTGCTCGATCAGCTTGGCGGCTCGGAGCCGATGGCGGCGGCGGCATACAACGCCGGGCCGGGTCGTGCGCGAGCTTGGCGCAGCGATGTGCAGCTCGAAGGCGCGATTTACGCGGAGACGATTCCGTTCAACGAGACACGCGACTACGTGAAAAAAGTATTAGCTAACGCCGTTTGGTACGCGCACCTAAGGGGCAGCGGCGCCACTTCTATCAAACAACGACTTGGGATAATTCCAGCGAAATGAAGCATTGAAGCACGCATAGGCTAGGTTGAAACCCAGCCTACAAACTGCTCACTATTCACCGTTCACTACTCACCTTTAAGAAAAATATGAACATTCTCATCCTCGGCGGCAGCGGCTTTGTCGGCCGCGCAATTTGTAGCAAGCTCGCTTCGGCCGGCCATAGCATCACCGTGCCCACGCGCAAACGCGACAACGCGCGCGCTGTGTACCTGCTGCCGACCGTCACTGTGATCGAAGCGGATCCATCGGATGTAGCGACGCTTACGCAAATCGCGCGCGGCCACGATGCAGTGATCAACCTGATCGGCATTTTGAACGGCGATTTCGAACGCGCGCATGTCACGTTCACCGAAACCGCAATCGCGGCGTGCAAGGCCGCAGGCGTCTCGCGCTACGTGCATATGAGCGCGCTCGGCGCGTCCGTCGATGGCCCAAGCGAATATCAAAAATCTAAAGCAAAGGCAGAAGCCATGGTGCGCGCCAGCGGGCTTGATGCAACCATCTTCGCGCCATCCGTCATCTTCGGTCGAGGTGATTCCTTCCTCACCAAATTTGCCAACATGGTTGGCCTGTTGCCGCCGCTGATGCCGATGGTGTTGCCCGGCGCGAGCGCACAATTTCAGCCGGTGTGGGTGGACGACGTAGCGCGCGCATTCGTCAATTGCCTGACCAACGAGTCCACTTTCGGGCAGCGCTACGAACTGGTTGGGCCAAAGGTCTACACGTTGCGTGAACTCGTTGCTTACGTGATGGCGCTCGCACACGACAAGCACATGATCATCGGGCTGCCCGGTTTTGCGACGTCCATTCTTGCGGGTATTTTGCAGTTCGTGCCGACCAAACCGCTCACGCCGGACAACGTGAAATCCATGTCGGTGCCGAATGTCTCCAGCGCAGAATTCCCCGCGTTTGCAGGCGTTCGCAGCAGCGTAGAAGACGTGGTACCGGGCTACCTCGGGCACAGCGCCTCTTTCGACGAGTTTGCCGTCGCGCGAGAAAAGGCGGGACACTAACTAGCGATACAGCTTTTATGCACCGTCGACCGCCAGACGGTGCTTAAAGGCTGTAATTTAGTCATGTCGACTTAATACTTTTTTCTCTTGGAAGCGCCGCCCGCTGGTCGCTAGAGCCTTGGAGCTATAACCATGTCCACACTCGATCCCGACCTCGCGCACTACTTCGCCGATCTCGCCGAAAAATTTGCGCCGCTGCCCGCGGATCCAACGCCACTCGAGCGTCGCGCGCGCTATTGGACGCTCTGTGCGCTCGGCAGAACCGCGCTGCCGAGCACAGTCACGATGAACGATGTGCAGCTTGATCTCGAAGCGGGACGCGTGCCAGTGCGCCTTTTTTACGGGCACGATGGCAGCAATGAGCCTGTGCCAACGATCATTTACTTTCATGGCGGCGGCTGGGTCGTCGGTGACGCCGACACCCACACGCCCACTTGCGCGCGGCTCGCGCACGAGGCCAACGCGCTGGTCGTCAGCGTGGATTACCCGCTCGCGCCAGAGGCAAATTGGCGCACGCTCACCGACGCCTGCTTTCAAGCGGCGAGCGCCATCGCAACTGATCGCAACGCGCAAGAAGCTGGCGCGCCCATCGCGCTTGCGGGCGACAGCGCAGGCGCGCATCTCGCAGCCGTCACCGCCATTCGCGCGCGCGACGAAGGTAATTTTCACGTCGCATTGCAGGCGCTCATCTACCCGACGATTGAACCGACCTACGGCACCGAAAGCTACGAAACGTTCGCGGCCGGACCCGGCCTGACGCGCGCTGACATGCAGTGGTACTGGACGCAATTCGTCGGCGACGAACATGCGGTGAACGACTACCGCGTCGCTCCGTCACGCGCAACGTCACACGCCGGGTTGCCACCCGCATACGTCATCACCGCAGGCCGCGATCCGCTGCGCGACGAAGGCGTGAACTACGTCAATCAACTCCGCGCCGCCAACATCGAAGTCACGCACGACGAACACGCCACGCTGCCGCACGGATTCTTGCGCATGGCGAAGTACAGCACCGCAACCGACGCAGCGATCAATCAAATCAATACGCGCATCGGACAACTGTTGCGCGCGGCGCGGACGTAATCGCCAATCACTGTGTCGCAGAAAAGCAAATGACCATCATCACCGACCCTTGGTTCTACGCGTGGGCGATTCCGGCTGTGATCATCACCGGCATTTCCAAGACCGGCCTTGGCGCGGGCGCTGGCGGCATCGCTGTGCCGATGATGAGTCAGGTGATCGCGCCGGGCGTGGCGGCAGGCATCATGCTGCCGATTTTGTGTGTCATGGACGTACTCGGATTGCGCGCGTATCGCGGTAAATGGTCAACGCCAGAACTGAAAAAAATGATGGTGCCCGCGGTGCTCGGCATCGGGCTCGGCGCGCTCCTCTTTGGCGTGCTCTCCGTGAAGACGACGAAGGCGCTGCTTGGCGCGATTGCCGTGACCTTTGCCGTCTACCAAGCGGTCCCGACGTTGCGCGATTTGAAGTCGTGGTTGCCACAGAGTCTGCGTCCGTGGCTTTGGTGCGGCCTCTCCGGTTTTACCTCGACGCTCGCACACGCTGGCGGACCGCCGGTGACGATTTATCTGTGGCCGAAGAAGCTTGATCGCACGCAATTTGTTGCGACGACTGTGTTCTTTTTCACGGTAGTGAATGCGGTGAAACTCGTTCCATTTGCGATGCTCGGACAACTCAACTTCACGAATCTTGGCACCGCGCTGGTGCTCATGCCACTGGCGCCGCTCGGCGTGTGGCTTGGCGTTCGCGTGAACCGTTGGATCAGCGACGTGGTGTTTCGCCGATTCACGCTCGCGCTCATGTTCATCCTCGGCTGCCGTTTGTTGTTTGAGGGGTTGCGGTGATGACCAACAGACTCAATACAAGCACTGCGGTCACGCTTGTCGCCGTCGACTGCGCTTATCCTGCGCTTGCGGCAGCTGCGCTCGCGCGCTCGGCAGGACGGCTGCCGGTGGCGCGAACGTTATTGCTGACCGATACCGATATTTCGCACGACGGCGTCGAGGTAGTTCGCATCGCGCCGATTCGTTCCCGTGACGCGTATTCGCAATTTGTTTTGAAAGAACTTCGCGCCCACATCGAAACTGACTACGCGCTGGTCGTGCAGTGGGATGGATTCGTCATTGACGGCAACGCGTGGGCAGATGAGTTCTGGAACTACGACTACATCGGCGCGAAGTGGCCGCATGAATCGGGCGAGTTTCGCGTAGGCAATGGCGGGTTTTCACTACGCTCGAAGCGACTCCTCGATGCACTCGCCGACGATGCCATCGCGCTCAACGGCGAAAACGAAGATACCGCGATTTGCATTCGTCACCGCGCGCTGCTCGAACACAAGTACGGCATCGTCTTCGCAGACGAGCGCGTCGCGGATCGCTTCGCATTTGACGTGAGTCGCCCTATCGGACCGACGCTCGGATTTCATGGTGCGTTCAATTTTTGGCAGGTGCTGTCGGACGAAGAACTCGTCGCCTTCGCGCGCACGGCGCCAGAGCAAATCGTGCAGGGCTTGGGCTTCGCCGCGCTAACGAAAAACTTGGTTGACCTGAAGCACATTGAAACCGCACGAGAGTTCGTGGCGCGACGCCAGGCATCGTTGCCGCAGGACTCCGCCACACTTGATCTGCGCAAAACCATCGAAGCGCTCGCCGCGCTCCCGGAAGCGACTGCGGTGTCCTCCGCACCAAGCTTTGCACCGCCCGCGTCACGCAATGACCCCTGCCCTTGCGGCAGCGGCAAGCGCTACAAAGCCTGCCACGGCGCGTTGGGTGCTGCGGGCGCTGCGACTTCCTCCGCCAACGCGCCGCTCAACATTGACGCGGTCATTGGCGAAGCGCTCGCGCTGCACGAACAAGGCAACATTCAAGCCGCCGTCGAGCGCTATGCCCGCGTGTTGCAGCAGGAA
>JAGNQL010000229.1 GCA_017989135.1 Burkholderiales bacterium | reverse complement strand
GCCTGCAGCGGTCCGCGCCCAGTGCTCCTCTACAGCCACGGCACGACCGTTGAAAAAGGCTTCAACATGGCGAGCCCGTCGACGAGCGAAGCAGGACTCGTGGCCGCGATGTACGCCGCACAAGGCTGGATCGTTGTCACGTCGAACTACGCTGGCTACGACGCCTCGCGTTTGTCGTATCACCCGTATTTGAACGGCGAGCAGCAATCCAACGACATGATCGACGCGCTGCGTGCAGCCCGCAAGGCGTTCCCGAAGATCGGCGCCAGCGACTCCGGCAAGTTGTTCCTATCGGGCTACTCGCAAGGCGGCTACGTTTCGATGGCAACGCACAAAGCGATGCAGAACAACTACGCGAGCGAATTCAAAGTCACCGCCTCGGGCAACATGTCCGGTCCGTACTCGTTGGTGAAGACCTTCCAAACCGTCTTTGCTGGCGGCGTCAACGCAGGCGGCACGGTGTTTACGCCGATGATCCTCACGAGTTGGCAGAAGGCCTACGGCAACATCTACACGTCGCCGTCAGACGTGTACGAAGCCGCGTACGCAACGGGAATCGAGACGCTCCTGCCGGGCACACTCACGTTTAACCAGCTCTTCACCACAGGCAAACTACCCACCAAACTGTTCGCTTCCGGCGCGCTCGTCACTGGCGACCCGTCGTTGGATGCGCTCTTCGCCGCTGGCGTAGGCACACCGAACCTGATCAAACAAAGCTGGCGTCAGTCTGTTTTAGGTAATCCAGCGCATCCTGCATGGGTGGCTGCTGCGAAGAACGATCTTCTGAGCTGGACTCCAACCCGCCCAGTGGCGATGTGCATGGGCGCGCAAGACCCCACCGTCTTCGCCACCAACACTAGCGACATGGCGACCTACATCGCAAGCAAGGGCGCTGGTTCGCTGATGACCGTGATGAACGTGGAAGACGCGGCAACCGTAGGCCCGACGTTGGCCGGCGCGTTCGCCGCAGCCAAAGCGGCCACCGCAGCAGACCCATCGGCAGGTGCAACGCCAGCCGAGCGCGTGGTCGGCGCGTACCACGGCGGACTCGTTCCACCGTTTTGCAACGTAGCCGTTCGCACGTACTTCCAAGGCGTTTTGGCTGCAGGTCTCTAAACGACTGCGCCTTGTTCGCTACAGCTTTATGTGGCGAACGACAGCTGCTAGGGGCCTTCGGGCCCCTTTTTCATGAACTCAACAATAGGATAAATTGCCTTGAAATGACCGCCAGCTGGTCGTTGGCGCGAAAAAGCTGTTACCGCTTCTTTTCTGGCAAACCACTGACCATCGATACTTTCCACGGTCGAATGCCGACGGCCACGCCTACCGTTTGACGCTCCGACGACGGCAGCATGCTGTCGAGTTCGGCAAGTTCATGCACTTCGTCGGCGACCCGTTCAAGTTTGCGGCGAAGCACCGCGAAGCTCGCGGTTGATAGCTCGCGAAACTCGAAGCGAAACGCACCGCCGACGCGATCAAATTCCGGACTCAAAAATTCGCCCACCACGGCACGGCCGTACGCAGTTTCGATCGGCCCGCGTCGCCGCAACCGCAGGTTGCGCGCCAGCTTCACACGCACCACATCGCCCGCGAGCAAATCCAACACGCCGATAGTGTCGAGCCTTCGTAGCATCGAAAAGACCTGCGGCCGCGTCAGGTCGTATTGCGCCACGATGTCATCAATCTGCCAGCCGTTGTAGGCCAGATAAAACACACCCAGCAACACCCGATCCTTCGCCAGCGCCTGCTCTTGCTTGACGCTTAACTGCTCCGCCTTTGATTGCTCGCCACGCGCAAGTTTCGCCAACTCAAACACGTCAATTTCCAGCGCCGCGCACACCTGCTCCAAGCGCTCCAACGTGAACGTACCCTGTGAAAACAAGCGCTTCACGCTCGCCTCCGACAACGCGATCTTGCCGGCAAGATCGGCGTAAGTGACACCGCGGGTCTTGAGAACTCGCTTCAGCGTTGAAATAAGAGGGCTCATAGCGACGACTACGGATAAAAAACTACGGCAAATAGTACCGGCAAATGTTGGAAACGCTGGGGACTACGTTTTGTTACAGATGTGATGGGTTGCGTCGTCATCTTGTCGGCGCGACCCGCGTTATGGCATTGACCGAAATGTTTTCGGGTTTGAATCGTCGCCGGGGAGGCGTAGACAAATGGTTGCTGCTGCAGTCAATGTTGCAAACGGTGTTTCAGCTTTGGAATTGGTTGCTGATGCGGCGCGTGGCGTGCCTATAATCGCGCAACTTCAAAGCGCATTTGCTTCGTCCGGCCTTGGGCTCACGAAGACCAAGAAAGGCCCTACTCTGGCTCAAGCCAAAGAAATCAACGCGTTCCTCGCTTCAGTAGAGCGCCGTGCATTCAAGCACGCAGCTTACGCTGTCCGCGACGACGACCACGCGATGGACATCGTGCAGGACTCGATGATGAAGTTGACCGAGAGCTATTCGGACAAGCCCGCTGCGGAGCTGCCGATGCTGTTCACGCGCATCCTGCAAAACACGATTCTCGATCACTTCCGTCGCACCAAGACGCGCAACCAATACGTCACAAATTTCTCAAGTTTGGGCGGCGCGAACGCGGACGACGATTTTGATCCGCTCGAAATCCTCGAATCGCAAGACAGCGCCATCGGCCACGATCAGCCGCTCGCCGCTCTAGAGCAAGGCGAGGCGATGGGCGCCATTGAAGAAGCGTTAGCGAAGCTCCCCGCCCGTCAACGAGAAGCCTTCCTGCTGCGTTACTGGGAGGATATGGATACCGCAGAGACAGCCGCAACAATGGGCTGCTCCGAGGGCAGCGTGAAAACGCATTGCTCGCGCGCTGTCCGCGCGCTGCAAGGCCTCCTCCTCCAGAAAGGGATCACACTATGAAAAAAGAACAAACCCAACTTTCTGATCACGAACTCGACCGTGTCGGTAAAGCCCTGCGCCCCTACCTTGACGCGGGCGCCGAAAATATCAAGCCCGGCATCGCTTACCGCCTTGCCGAAGCGCGCCGCGCTGCTGTCGCTTCGATGGACACACAAACCGCGTCTTCTGCCTCTGTGAGCGGCGGTGCGCTGGTTATGGCTGGCGGCTGGCGTAGCCGAGTCGCCGATTGGCGCTTCTGGGGCACGGGCCTTCTCGTCGCCGGCGTAATCGCGATGTACGGATTTCAGCAATGGAGCGAAGACAACGCCGCGCGCGACGCCGCTGATGTAGACGTTTTGCTGCTCGCTGATGACGTCCCGGTAGACGCTCTGCTCGACAAAGGCTTTTCGCATTACCTGCGGGATGATCAATAATTTCTGTATGTGAAACCTTGGCTCCATCACTTGTGACCACCAGACCTCCCTCTTTCCTCCGCCAGCCGCTGGCCGCGACCGTCGCAAGATTCGCGGCCATTTTGTTTTTCTCCGCGTCGTTGTTGATTGGTGGGCCGGCGTTCGCGCAAAAGTGGCAAGACCTGAAACCGGATGAACAAAAAGTGTTGGCACCGTTGCAGTCGGTCTGGCCAAGCTTGTCCGATGTGCGCAAGAAAAAATGGCGCGAAATCGCTGGCAAATATCCGAAGATGACGCCAGATCAGCAGAAGAAACTGCAAGATCGCATGGTCGGCTGGGCGAAGCTCACGCCCGACGAACGCCGCAAAGCGCGCGACGAATACAACGCGTTGAAACAACTACCGCCTGAAAAGCGAGCCGCCGTTCCGCAGAAGTGGGACGAATACCGCAATCTCCCGCCAGAAAAACGCGAGGAACTGCGCAAGAAAGCGGCCGCGGCAAAGGCCGCGGCACCCGCCGCCAAGCCCAACGCAGCGCCGGCAGCAGCCCCAGCAGCGAAAGCTGCCGCTCCGGCTCCCGGCGCAACGACTGCGCCAACGGAAGTCAAGAAGCCGTAACGCAGCGCTTACGCGCGCGGGCTACGTACAGCTTGTATGCGACGACTTGGCGTCGCTAACGTGTACAGGGCGCGCGAACAAGCCTGCGCTGACACCCGCGAGCGGCCGGCATTGTTAGCAGCTCTCCGTTGCTTCACCCAGTCATCAGACTCGCGCCAGCGCCGAGCCGCCCGCTAACATTCCCTTATGTCAGCGAATTTGCCCTCCCCGCCACCGCCCTCCGAAACCACCGCCCCGCTTGCCGGGCTTTGGCGGCGCTTTGGCGCGTTTGTGCATGAGCTGCTCTTTCTGTTGGCGTATTTGTTCATCGTAAGCTTGGTTTTCGCGTCGTTCTCTGGCGAGTCGATGTCGGCGGGTAAGCCGCAGATAT
>JAGNQL010000055.1 GCA_017989135.1 Burkholderiales bacterium | reverse complement strand
GGCAGCAACGCGTTTTGAGGAGTGTCGTTTCCATGTCCTTAGCGATTTTGGCCCTTGACTCCGGTGGACAACCGAAAGGTTGGATGACGCCAGACGACGCCGTGTCTCAGTACGCACGCGGCGCGGTGGTGTGGTCTCTCGGCCACGTTATCTTCACGTACCGCGGCGGCATCCAGCGATGTAGCGGCGAGCGCAGCGTCATCGAAGTCGCTTCCATCATCGCGTGTGAAGGTGAACACAAACACAGCACGTGGAGTCCAGTCTCCGCGCTTCCCGGCCGCGACAACCGCTTGCTCTCCTCACGTGATCGCCATCTCTGCACCTATTGCGGCGAAGAATTTTCGGAATCAGAACTCACGCGCGACCACATCATTCCGCGTTCACAAAACGGCAAAGACACGTGGGAAAACTGCGTAACCGCGTGCCGCGATTGCAACCTCGACAAAGCGGGCCGTACGCCTGAGCAGGCGGGCATTCGCTTGCTCTACGTGCCGTATCGGCCAGTGAAAAGCGAAAAGCTCATTCTCGCGAATCGCCACATCCTCGCCGATCAGATGGAATATCTGCAAGCGCTCGCGAAGACGCACAAGAAGATGATGCGCGCGGCGTAGCGGGACAATGTTGCATGGTGAGTGACTGGCTTTACTTCCTGTTCTGTGGATTCATCGCCGCGCCGTTCACAATTTTGCTGCGCGCGTTGGTCGCATTAATTTTCCGTCCTGTCGGAAATTCACGTTTGGCGGTCATTGTGCTGGTGGTCGTGATTAATGCTGCCGCGTACGTAGTCGCATTCAACGCGCCAAGGCTTGTGACAGGTAGCCATATGAGCCCGATTTGGTGGCTCATGGCGGTGGGACTCTCTGCGCTTGCCGCGCTGGGAATTGCGAGTATTGTGCGCGACGCTTAGGCCGCCGGGATTTGCGCTAACGATACGGTGTCGCCCCGGCATAATCGCCGCATGCAACATCTCTCGTTCGCAGCAGCCTTCGCGGCGCTGATCAATGCCACCGTATGGGGGCTTTCTTGGATTCCACTAAAGTTCTTCGAAGCGCACGGCGTGCCTTCGCTGTGGGCGACGTGGTTTATCTTCGCGGCGTGCGCGCTGGCGGTGGTGGTCGCAAAGCCGCGTGCCCCGCAGCTTCTTTGGAGGCATCGCCGCACACTGGTGTGGCTTGTGGTCGCGTCAGGGCTGACCAACGCCTGCTTCAATACCGCGCTCGCGACGGGCGACGTGGTGCGCGCGGTGTTGCTGTTTTATTTGATGCCGATGTGGGTCGTGCTACTCGCGCGCTGGTTGCTCGCCGAGCGCATCACGCCTTCGGCGCTCCTGCGGACGGCACTGGCGTTGGCGGGCGCGGCGCTCGTGCTGGGCGATGGCAAATTGCAACTACCGATTCCCAATTCGTTGTCTGACGTATTGGCGGTGATCGGTGGTTTTTGCTTCGGGCTCAACAACGTGATTTTGCGGAAACATTCGGACACGCCCCAAGAGGCCCGCGCGTTTGGCATGTTTATCGGCGCGGTAATCATCGCGCCTGTCGTGCTGATTGGACTCGCGCTCTCCGGCAAGCCGGCGTTACTGGCGCCCGATGCGGCCGCGTGGATGGGCATCGCGGGATTCACGGTGGCGGTGCTTATTGCGAATCTTGCGCTGCAATATGGCGCGGCGCGCTTGCCGGCCAACGTGTTGTCGGTGTTGATGCTTGCCGAAATTTTGGTGGCGACGCTGAGCTCGTGGTTGGGTGGCGCGGCAACCATTACGCAGTCGACGCTGATTGGTGGCGCACTGATTGTGAGCGCGAGTTTGCTGGCGGTGTTTTCGCGAGACGCGAAGCCTGCGCACTGACCATCTTTGAGCTCAACATCAGATCACATGACGTAGGCGAAGCGTTGTTGTCACAGATTTGCACAGATGAACACTGATTTTCTCGCCACAATCTGTGAAATCTGTGTTCATCTGTGGCAAAAAATTTACTAGCTCCTCAGTGTAAAGACTGTGCGCGGTCGATTACATTTCCACGCATGATTCCAAATCTCGCCCTCGAAGAACTCGCGCGTCGCTACAACAACGGTGCCGATGTGCCCGATTGGATGGATACCTTACTGCCGCGCTGGCAGGCGGAGAGTGAGGGTGTGCGCGCGGATGCGGCAGGCGCGCGCAACGTCGCTTACGGCGCGCTGCCGCGAAACACGCTCGATGTATTTACCCCAAAAGGGGACGCTCCCGCCGGCGGTTGGCCAACGCTGGTGTTCATTCACGGCGGCTATTGGCAACGCTTGTCAAAAGACGACTGGAGCGTGATCGCCGCGCCGTTTGTGGCGAACGGCATGGCGGCGGTGATAGTGGGTTACACGCTCTGTCCGCAGACGACGATTCGCGGCATTGCGGGCGAGATTGAGGCGGCGATCGCGCACGCGTGGCACAACGCCGACGCGCTCGCGATCAATCGTGATCGTCTCGCGCTCGCCGGACATTCGGCAGGCGGACATCTCACCGCGTGGTGCTTAACCGTCGATTGGACTGAGCACGGTTTGCCCGCCACACCGTTCGTTTCTGCGACGTCGCTAAGCGGCCTGTTCGACCTTGAACCGTTGGTGCCGATTTACTTGAACGACGCACTCAAACTCACTAACGAAGAGGCGCTCGCGATGAGCCCCGCGTACCGCAAGCGGCGCGTGCACTGCGATTTCACCGCCGCCGTGGGCGGCGCGGAGCTGCCTGAATTCCTGCGGCAAAACCAGCTCCTCGGTGCGCACTGGGCGAACGTGGGCGAATGGGTCCTGCCCAATCTCAACCACTTCACTATCGTCGATCAATTGACGCGCGATGACACGGCGCTTTTCGCCAGCGTAGCGCTTGCGTTGCGCGGCTAAGGCCCCGGCAAAAAAACGGCTATCCCACTTCAATAGCCGACTAGACAGCTTTTTGCCCGCAACGACTGCCCAGTGGTCGTTTCGTAACGGAAAAACGACTAGTCGACAATATGAAAAAAGATGCGCAAAATGAGGCGCAGCTGTCGGTCAAGCATAAAAGCTGTTTAGGCTAACTCACTTCCGGAGAGCCTGCGGCTGCGCGGCTTGCCTTGATCGCTGAAATGCGTGCTTGCCGAACGTCGTCTGCGATGCGCGCCGCGCCACCCTGCGCTGCGAGCTTCGCGGCAATGTCGCCTGCATCGACCGAACGCATCGCCGCGAGCGCTGCGAGCGCCGCGTCACGCGGCGGAAACGGCCCGGCCATCCCAGGGCGTGAACATTTGTCGGCTTCACACGCGTCAAGCATTTGCGCGAAGCGTTCCGGGCGACGAATCGCATCAACCGTCATCAGCAAATCGTGCACCGTGGCGGCGCGAAGCGTCGCAATATTCGCCAATTTGCCGTGCTCCGCCGCAACGTGCGCGGCCAAATCCGCACACTCGCGCGGGACGCGCCAACGCTCGGACAGCGCCGCGACTAACCGCTCACTGCGCTCTTCATGGCCATGATGCGCAGGGAGGATGTCAGCAGGCGTCAGGCCCTTGCCCAAATCATGCGTCAGCGCCGCGTACCGCGTCGGGAGCGGCCACGCGCGATCCGCGGTGTAATCGACGACTTGCATCACATGAATGCCGGTGTCGATTTCCGGATGCCACTGCGGCTTCTGCGGCACGCCCCACAACCGATCCAATTCCGGTGCTAGCTCCGCAAGCGCGCCGCATTCGCGAAGCACTTCGAACGTGCGCGAAGGCTTTGCCTCCATGAGGCCACGCGAAATCTCCTGCCACACGCGCTCGGCAACTAATTCGCGAATCTCGCCTTCAACAACGAGTCGACGACACAGCGCCATCGTCTCTGGCGCGACGGAGAATTCCGTAAATCGCGCAGCAAAACGCGCGAGCCGCAACACCCGCAATGGATCTTCCGCAAACGCGTCGCTCACATGGCGCAGCACTTTCGCGTTCAAGTCGCGTGCACCGCCGTACGGGTCCACCAATGCACCCGCCTCGTCGCGCGCCATCGCATTGATCGTCAGATCGCGCCGACACAAATCCTCTTCCAGCGACACGTCGCTCGCCGCGTGAAACGTAAAGCCCGTATAGCCTCGCCCACTCTTACGTTCAGTACGCGCCAGCGCATATTCCTCCTTCGTTCGAGGATGCAAAAACACCGGAAAATCTTTGCCCACGGGCTGATAGCCCAGGGCCAACATATCGTCCACGCTCGCGCCGACCACAACGTAATCGTGATCGTGAGAGGGCAAGCCCAAAAGCGCGTCGCGAACACTGCCGCCGACTTGATAGATTTTCATGCGGTGATTATCTATCGGGCGCTTCGTGAAGCCGCAGCCGAACTCACAACTCAGCGCAACGCCAACGAATTCTTCTTCCACGCGGCATCCTGCCAGCGATAAAACGTGGAGAGCGAATTCGGATGATCGGCGGACTTCTCGGTGGTGAGCGTGTCCATGCGTAGCGTTTCAAAACTCCGTTTGTAGCGCTGCTCTGCGCGCGATTCGCGGGCGACGAGAAGCTGCGCTCCGCCAGGCACCCAACCCGCGAAGTCGATGTAACCGATGTCTGGACTAAGCGTTGCGGACGAGGGCGGCAATACGTCGAGATGCCAACCGTCGTTGTCGCGTTTGAACACCCAGAGTTCACGCCACGCGTCTAGTGTTTGTACGCTGAGCGCGAGCGACGTTCCGGCCGCATTGACGTTAACGGAGCGTGGCCAAACCACGCCGTAGGTGCATTGCTTGAACAGCGTCGCGTCGGGCTGCGCTGGGTTTACAACGTGTACACAGGTCTGACCCGGTTCGCCGGGGGTGGTGCGGATCGCGAGTTTTTGCTTATTGAGCTGCGGCACAACATCGATGGCAGGGCGAACCGCGCTTACGCGAATCGCAGCTTCGGTGTAGGTCGCTTGATCCGCATCGGTCAGTTCGGTTTTGTTCACCATCGAAAACGCATCGACGGCACGCTTGACGGCCTCGGCCGTCTCGGCGCTTTCAGCGCACATCCGCGCACGGTGAAACGCAAGGCTCGACCACACACTTGCGCGCCGCAACTCCAGGCGATTGCGCAAGTACTCTGGAAGGCCGTGCGACTTTACGGTCTCGACGACTTCGCCACGCCATTCGTCGAGGCGGCGGCGATCCGCAGGCAAGATGTTGGGGTCGATGCAGTCGTTGGCGGTGAGTGACAGCGCGGCGCGTGCACGAGCGGCGTTGTCCTTCGAGAGCGCGAGCACGCGGCGATGCGCTTCGCCGTCATAGCAAAGCCGGACGCGCGCGTCGCGCTCAATGCTCTTCATACGCACACCGTACGTACTCGCGGCTTCGACCTGTGCGTTGACCAACGCTTCCTGTGATTTGCTCGCGCCCGACGCGCGTTGCGCGAGGCGATCAGCAAGCGTTCCTAAAATCTCGAATGGCTCGGCGTCGATCGCGTTGTTCGGTGCGGCTTTTAGGTATGCCGCTGTGTACGCAATGCCGAGCGATTCGCTTCCCGGCGTGTCCTTGACGAAGCGCATCACCGCGAGCATGCTGCTTGCCTCGTCGGCCGCGAGCGCCGTGCGTCGCACTTGTGTGGCGCGCACAAAGCCCGCGCGTTCGCGGCGATGGTCATACACCTGCAAGTAGTCCGCGCGCTCGCCGCGAATTTCGAGCGTGTCACCTTGGGTGAGCTGCGCATGTTGCGGGGCGCTGTCGCGCGGCGAGGCGCGAAGCGAGACGTGATCTTGCGACACGATGGCGAGCGTGGCGGCGACGGCGGCTGTGAGCAGCGTAGACATTATTCGCCCTCCTTGTTGGCGGCTTCGTCAGTGCCCGGCGTGGCGCGTGCCACTTGGGAGTCAACCTTCGCGGTGATCGGTGTTTTTCCGAGCAGCGCGGCACCGATGAAGTCGCCGTTGGTCGGCGCGGGTGCGATGATGACCGAGACTTTGTCCGAGAGCTTGTCGGCGAGTGTCTTTTGGATCAGCAGCGGATGGCGCGTAATCACCGCGCCTTCACGCGCCATTTGCTCGGTTGAAACCTTGCCCACGCGGTCGAGTCGATATGCCTCAGCGTCCGCCAGTTTCTGCCGCGAATCGGCTTCACCTGCCGCTTCGATACGACGGGCTTGCGCGGCACCTTCGGCCATCTTCACGCGCGATTGGCGTTCGGCTTCGGCTTCGAGCTGGCGCTGCTCGATTTGCTTGTGCTTGAACGGAAGCACGTGTTTCATGGCTTCTTCCTGCGCCCGCGCGGCGATCACTTGCTCGTTGGCCGCGGCTTCCGCCGCTTTCTCCCGACGCACCTTTGCGGCGTCGGCTTCAAGGGCGGTTTCTTTGACTTGCTTTTCTTTAAGCTCCAACGTGTAACGCATCTTCTCGCTCGCAAGCTCCTCCGCGAGGAGCTTCTCCATGCCCGACTTGTATTCGGCCGGTAGCTCAATGCGACCGACTTGCACACCGCGTAGCGCGATCCCATCGGCCGCGAGTTTCGGCTTCAGTTCGGCTTCGATGGATTGCACAATCTCCGCGCGCTTCGACGAGAAAATTTCGCGCACGGTGTAACGCGTGAACACTTTGTAGATCACGCCATCGACGGCCGGACGAACCACTTCACCGCCCAAGTCCTCCGGTAGATTGGTCGCCATCGACGCGATTTTCGTGGGGTCCAGCGCGTAGCGAACCGCGATGTCAACGCCGAGCGACAAGCCTTCGACGGATTGGAAACTCGCGAGCGTGCCTTCGTTGTCGTTGCCACTCGCTGCGGGCCGGAACGTTTGGTCGCGCAATGGATAGCGGCGAAGTTGATGCAGTCCCGGAATCACCCACACCGTGCCGTCGCGCGATTCGCTTACAGTGCCAGTTAACTGATTGATACGAACGCCGACTTCGCCGCGCTCGATGTTTTGCACCGGTGGGTGCGCGTAGAGCGCGTAGCCCGCTGCCCCAAAGAGGCCGAGCGCGATGAGTTTCTTAGCGTTACGGCGAACGAAACCGCTGCCGAGCGTCGCTACTTTGGGTGTGGCGGCAAACGGGCGGCGCAACTTCGAAGCGACACCTGCGAGGGATTGGCCAACGGCCGATACGATTTGTTTGATGCGGTTTGACATGGTGAACTCCTGAAAATGTGGGGTGACGAAACTGGGTCGAACGTCTTGTGGTGCTTCAGATGTGCTTGCGTTCGATGGAAGTGATTGTTCGACGCACCCCGTGGAGCACACAATGCCGCCGTGGGGCGACTTTGCGGCGAAGCGAGACGGTTTGCGCGCGCGTCGTGTAGCGCTCTTCACGCCGCGCGCGGAAACGGAAGAAAAACTCACACCGCAAGACGCGAAGCCCCGCGATAATTGCTGCCACGTCAATCATCCGAATGTCGGAGCCACTCCATGCCTATGATCGCCGTCATCGAAGACGACGTCCCCACCAGCAACCAGTTGAAATCGTGGATCGAATCTGCCGCCCCCGGCATTCGTATCGATCAGTGGTTCACACGGGACGACGCCGAGGCTGCCATTGCGCGCGAACGCTACGACGTAATCGTGCTAGACATTGAACTGGGTCGTGAACGGCACGCGGGCGTCGCGCTCATCAATGCGATCAACAAGCAACATGGCACGCCTGTGCTCGTGGTTTCCGCGATGCCGGCCACGATCTATCGCAGCATCATGAAGGCACTCGACGCGTGGGACTACTTGCAGAAGACGACGTTCTCCGAGACCGATTTCATCGACACATTTCTCGAGATTCTTCGCGAAGCCAAACGCCAGCAATCGCAGCAACCGTCGACGGTCGAGGCGCACGCAAAGGCCGACGACGAGTTGCAACTTGATCCCCTCTGGCAAGGGGCACCTACGTGGCGTGGACAACGCATCAATCTGCCGCTCACCGCGCAGCGCATCCTTGCCACGCTGCATCAGCGACGCGGCGAGATCGTGTCTTACGAAGACTTGTTTCAGGTGGTCAAAAGCGGACGCAATCGCGATAACGTGCGCAAACACATCAGCACCATTCGCGACGCGTTTCGTGACATCGACGCGACGTTTGACGGCATTGAAAATGTGCCGATGCGAGGCTTCCGCTGGGTCGAAGCTCCTCCCAAATCGAGTGTGCGCAGCGCACGATGAAACTGCACTGGCCGGGTCTCGCGTCGTTTCGGCGGCGCATACTTTTTCGCAGCGTTTTCTTGCTGCTGGGGCTCGCCGTTATCGCGCTAGCAGTGATGTTGTTGCAAGTCGAAAAGCAACTCGGCTACCAGAACTACCAATCGAGTTTCGGTAAGACACAGGCGCAAATCGTCGCGCGGCTGAATCATCCCGCAGGTCAGCTTGCACTCATCAACGCCAACCGCGCGGACGGTCCGGCGACGCCGTTGCGCCCGTACGTGCTGCCGTACGCCGCGCTCGATTTTGATGACGCCAACAAAGTACAGCAAGCCGTCGAAACGGCAGGTTGTCTCGTGCAATATCGTGACTACAGCGCCGTGTGCACGGCCATCGGCAACAACCCGTGGGCGGGCGGATTTATCTATGTCGCCGGACGTTTTGCCAGCGGGCCGCTGGTGTCGCGCACCGGGGGCGAACGCAATTTGGAGTTGGTGCATCGCGTCCGCGTCGCGGTGACGTTGCGAGGACAGACCGAGCGTTGGATCGCGCCGTTCGAGCGGACGGATGCGCAACCAGCAACGCGACTCTTGAGTGACAACGCCGCAACCGTGCGTGGGCGACTCACGGGTTTTGTCGACACGGGCAGCCACACGTTGGGTGCGGTCAAGCCGGTGCGCGATTTTCGTGGTTGGTTGTGGCAGTCGGGGCAGTGCATTGACGGTGCCCGCGTGTTTGCTAGTGGCACTGACTCCGGTTGCAAACGCGGTTCGTTCTATTCGATACGCCTGCCCGTCGCGCTGTTTCAAGAAGCGCTGTTTCAGCGCGGTGAAATGGCCTGGCCGCCGGCGGATCTGGACAAAATTGAAGTGCGCATTGAAGTGCTCGGGCCGACGAGCGCAGACCAAACCGCGGCCAACATTTTTGACAGCAACGAGCCCAATGCCACCGCGCCGTTTGCGTTGAACGACCTCAAATCGCTGTTGTTACCGGGAGAAACGCTCAGCATTCACAAGCTCGGTCAAGGCACGCTGCCGAGCCCGCCGCTGGCGACGATCAAAGGCGCGCTCGATGTGCCCGAGCCCGCAGCACCCTGGGTAGAGCGCTTATTGCGGCGTTTGCCATTGGGCGGGTTCGATACGCCGCTGGCCGCCACCGAGCGCATCAACACATCTAACTCAGCGTTCGAATTGGCGCTCACGGGTGACGTGCGCGGACTCAACAAATCGCTGGCTGCGGTGGCTACGCGTATGTCGTGGTTTGTCGGCGCGATGTTGGCCGCGATTGCGTTGGCGTGGCTCATTATTGAGGTAGGGTTGATCCGCCGCATCACCGTGCTCAACCGCCGTGCGCGGGCGGTGTCCAAGAGCGTGCAAGGCAGCAAAGGGCTCGTTGATTTCGACCTCGCCGATTTGCGCGGAAAAGACGAGCTCGGCTCGCTTGCGGGCGCGCTGCACGACCTCCTGCAACGCGTAAACGACGACGTTCAGCGCGAGCAAATTCGCGCCGAACAAGAGAAAGACATGTGGCAAGCCGTGGGCCACGAAATCATGTCGCCGCTGCAATCGCTCATGGTGCTACACGGCGCGCCCGACGACCCGAGCGCGCGTTACATTCAGCGCATGCAGCAAGCGGTGCGCGTGCTCTACGGAAGCGCATCGCCGAGCGAGGCGTTTCAGAGCACGCAAGTGACGCTTGCTCCGATTTGCCTCAATGAATTTCTGCGCCATGTCGCCGACAACGCGCCCGCGATTGGTATCGAAAATGTGCAACTCAGGAACGACGCAGCGAGTGAAGCAATTTACGCCGACGCCGATGAATACTCGCTCGAAGACGTGATCACGCATGTGCTGCAAAACGCGCAGCGCTTCCGTCCGCCAGGCTCGCCGATCCTCGTCCAGCTGGAGGCGACCCCGTCCCATGCGAACATCGCGATCGCCAACCTCGGACCGGCGATTGACGAATCATTGATCGACAAGATTTTCGAATACGGCGTGTCCGGAAGCGCAACGGAAAACGGTACGGCCAACGCCAACCGCGGCCAAGGCCTCTATGTCGCGAAAACCTACATGGCAAAAATGGGCGGCACGATCACCGCTTCGAACACAAGCGAGGGCGTACGCTTCGTGCTGACCTTGCCGCGGACTGCGGCTCCGTTGTCCAACTAGCGCACGGCTAAGCGCAACACTGTAAGGCGTGAGCGCGTTACAGCTTTTTGGCGTAAACGACTGCTGAGCGGTTAATTCATCGGATTTACAGCGATAGTCGACATGATAGAAATAGTGCCCACGACGACCGCCGTGCTGTCGTTCAAGGCAAAAAGCTGTATACATGGTGCGCTGTAGTCGTGGCGCTGCGCACCGTCATAAGATCACGTCCGAAAACGGCGAACGCAGACCGGGTCGCGCCGATAAACTGCATATATGCAGTTCAATTACCTCACCCCTAACGCCTGTTATCAAGCGATGAAGTCGCATGATGCGCGCTTTGATGGGCGCTTTTTTGTGGGTGTGTCGTCGACGCACATTTACTGCCGGCCGATTTGTCGTGTGCGTTTGCCGATGCAGAAAAACTGCGGCTTCTATCCAAGCGCGGCGGCGGCTGAAGCGGCGGGTTTTCGGCCGTGCTTAAAGTGTCGACCGGAACTCGCGCCCGGGTTCGCGGCGACTGAGGCGAGCGCGAAGCTCGCGCGTGCCGCTGCGCGCATGATTGAAGACGGCGTGGCCGGTGACGTGGATCTTGCGCATGTCGCCGAGCGCGTGGGCGTAACGGACCGTCATTTGCGGCGCATCTTCGCCGACGAATTTGGTGTCTCGCCCGTGCAGTACGCGCAGACGCATCGGTTGTTGCTGGCGAAACGTTTGTTGACGGATACGGTGTTGCCTGTTTCCGAGGTTGCATTTGCGGCGGGCTTCTCGAGCGTGCGGCGCATGAACGCGCTCTTTAGCGAGCGCTACGGTTTCGCGCCAACGCGACTGCGAAAAGTGGTCGAAGGCGATGACGCTGCGCGCAGCGCTGCACAAGCCGTGGATGCGCTCACTTTTGTGTTGCCCTATCGGCCGCCGTACGATTGGTCACGCGTGTTGGCATTTTTCGCACAGCGCGCGGTGCCCGGTGTGGAGTCGGTGACCGACGGCGTGTATCGCCGCGTGATACGCGCTGATGGTACGCATCGTGGTGGATGGCTGGAGGTGAGCCATGTGCCCGCGAAGAACGCGTTGCAGCTTCGCTTCGCGGCGTCGCTCGCGCCCGCGACGCAAGCCGTTTTGTCGCGCACGAAACAAGTGTTTGATGTGGCGGCAGATCCGCAAGAGATTTCAGCTGCGCTCGGAGCATTATCGGATGGCGCGCCGGGTCTGAGGTTGCCCGGCGCATTCGATGGATTTGAGCTTGCGTTACGCGCAATTCTTGGCCAACAAGTGACGGTGAAAGCCGCGCGTACCTTGGCAACGCGCTTCGTCGAAGCGTTCGGCGAGGCCGTCGTAACGCCGTTTGCAGAACTCACGCGCGCGTTCCCGCTGCCCGCGAAAGTCTCTACGTTAACGCGGGACGATATTGGACGCCTAGGCATTGTGGGGCAGCGCGCGGAAGCCATGATCGCGATTGCGGTTGCCGTAGTTGAGGGTCGGTTGGCGCTCACGGGTAACGCAGAACCGACACAAACGATTGAAGCGTTACGCGCGATCAAAGGTATCGGCCCGTGGACCGCCCATTACATAGCGATGCGCGCACTAGCGTGGCCCGACGCATGGCCGCCGCAGGATGTGGCGCTGCTGAACGCGATGAAATTGCCCAACACCGTCAAGGGGCAGCGCGAAGCGGACGTTCTTGCCGAAGCGTGGCGGCCGTGGCGAAGCTATGCGGTGTTGCACACGTGGCGGAAACTAGAAGTTCCGATCGAAAAATAAGGACGCTGACATGACCACTTACTACGAATTACACGCTACCGTCGTCGGCGAACTGCTTCTTATGTCAGAGGGTGAGGCACTCACCGATTTGCATATGACGGCTGGCAAATACGTGCCTGCCGCCGCGAAGGATTGGCAGCGAAATGCGGCGCTGCCGGTGTTCGAGCAAACCAAACGCGAACTCGACGCGTACTTTGCGGGCAAGCTACGCGAGTTCACTGTGCCCCTCGCGCCGCGCGGCACTGACTTCCAAAAGCGTGCATGGATTTCGCTCACGAAAATTCCGTTTGGCGAGACGCGAACCTACGGACAACAAGCGCAGGCGATGGGGCAGCCCGCAGCGGTGCGAGCGGTTGGAGCTGCGAATGGCAAAAACCCCATCGGCATCATCGTGCCTTGTCATCGTGTGATCGGCGCAAATGGCACGCTGACCGGTTACGCTGGCGGGCTGCACAACAAGGCCTTTTTACTCAAACTCGAAGGCATCCTTTGACCCGCCGCGACGCCTTCGATTTCGTTTTACTCGCGGCTATCTGGGGCGCGTCGTTTCTGTTTATGCGCATCGGCGCGAGGGAATTTGGCCCGTTTGCCTTGATTGGGCTTCGTTCAGGCATCGCGGCGTTGTGTTTATTGCCGTTGGTCTTCATGCGAGATGGTCTCGCGCCAACGCTCGCCGCAGCGCGTCCTCTGGCGGTGGTCGGCATCACGAATGCGGCCATTCCGTTTACGCTATTGGGGTACGCGGCGCTTTCGTTGACGGCTGGATTCTCGTCGTTAATTAACGCGGGCACGCCGCTGTGGGCTGCGGTCATTGGGTTGGTATGGCTCAACGCGACTTTGACCAAGCCGCAATGGTTAGGACTCGCGTTGGGTGTGCTCGGTATGGTTGTGTTGACGTGGGGAAAGGTTGACTTCAAGCCGGGTGGTTCGGGCTTGGCAGTGGTCGCGGGCATCGTGGCAACTGCGGCGTATGGCTTTTCCACCCATTACGCCAAGAAGAATCTCGCGGGCGTGTCGCCAATGACGGTCGCAGCGGGCAGTCAGACGGCTTCCGCGCTTGCGTTGTTACCGTTGATGGTGATTTTTTGGCCAGAAAGAGCGCCATCGCTGACGGCATGGCTAGCCGCGGCGGCGCTTGCGGTGTTAGCGACCGCCTTCGCGCTCATCCTCTATTTCCGGCTTATCGCGCGCTTGGGCGGGCAAAAAGCGTCCACCGTGACGTTTCTGATCCCGGTCTTCGCCGTAGGCTGGGGCGCACTATTTTTGGGCGAAACAGTGACTTGGCCTATGCTTTTCGGCGGCGCGATTGTTTTGATCGGCACGGGGCTGACATTGGGCTTTGGCGCAAAACCAAGCAAATCACCCACAGCATCGGTTCAAAAGCTATAATTCAAGGCTTTTTCGCAATTTCATGCGACGAGCCGGCTATTCCACATCCGAATGGAAAGCTTCTTGAACACACACCAAAGTAAGCGTAGAACATCATGAAACGTACCTATCAGCCTTCAGTCATCCGTCGCAAGCGTAACCATGGCTTCCGCGCCCGTATGGCTACCAAAGGCGGTCGCGGTGTTATCCGTAACCGCCGCGCCAAAGGCCGCGCAGTCCTCTCGGCTTAATCGTCACCGCTGCGCCTCATCACGCACGTTGCGCTCACATCGTCTGCCGTGCCGGTCGTGCCCGCTGATTGTGCGGGAGAGAGTTTCCCGCGCGCTGCCCGGCTTCTAGAGCCGGACGATTTCGTGCGCGCGTTGAAATCGCGAGCGCAGCGTGGGCAATATTTGTGGGTCTATCGACGGGCGGATGACGTTGTTGCGGTTGATGGCGACGCTCAGCGCCCCGCGCGTCCCCGCCTCGGGATGATGATCGGCAAGAAAAACGCGCGTACTTCCGTGCTGCGCAATGCCGTCAAGCGTCGGATTCGCGAACAGTTTCGTCTGCGTCAGGCCGTATTGCCTGATATGCAATACGTGGTTCGCTTGAGTACCGCGATAAAGCCCAAAGATGTCCCAGCTGTGATTGCCGAATGGATGGGCGCGCTTGATCGTGAAGTTACCAAATTCGCCACGTCTCGCGGCGCGAATGCCGCACGCAACCCGAGCAATGTCGTGCCTGTGCAAACTCCGCAAACTCCATCTAAACAGGTGAACGCGTGAACGGCCACAGTTCGCGCGCCAAGGCTGAGCGGGCCAACCCGGCTAGCACGGTCGCGCTGGGCTTGATAAAAGCGTATCAATACGGCATTCGTCCGATGCTCGGACAGCGCTGCCGATTTTTTCCGAGCTGCTCCGAATACACCGCTGAGGCCATTGGTTCTTACGGCGTGATTCGTGGCGCAGCTATGGGCGCGAAGCGCCTCGCCAAATGCCACCCGTGGCATGCTGGCGGATACGATCCTGTTCCAGAAAAAAGCGCCGCGCAGACTACGCAAACGTCTGCGGCGCGTCCCGTTTCTTCTAACCTCTAACTGAAAGCCCACCATGGACTTCCAGCGTCTTGTTCTATTCGTTATCTTTTCAATGTCCGGCGTGTTCCTGTTTCAGGCGTGGCAAAAAGAAAACGCCCCGCCGCCTAAGCCGGTAGCGCCAGTCACGGCGCCAGCTGAGAAAAAAGGTGACGTACCTGCCGCACCGGTCGCCGCCGGTACCAGTGTGCCGACTACGGCGGCGGCGGTTCCCGGTACACCGGCGGCGCCTGCGACGGCGCCAGTCGGTGAGTTGCTGACGGTCAAGACTGATCTCTTCACTGCGAAGATCAATACGGTCGGTGGCGTGATTGAAGAAGTCGCGTTGAACGAGCACAAAGATGCGGCTGACAAGTCAAAGCCGTACTACGTGCTGATGAAAAACAAAGATCGCACGCACATTGCGCAATCGGGCCTGATTGGTGCTGGTCTCCCGAACCACACCACGACCTACAGCAAAGTATCAACCAACACCGACATGGGCAGTGCGGCCACGCTCGAGGTGCGCTTGTCCGCGCCGAATGCTTCGGGCGGCAAATCGGATTTGATTTACACCTTCAAACGCGGTAGCTACATCGTGGATGTCGCTTACGACATCACTAACGGCGGCGCTGCGGCGCTTAGCCCCTCGGCTTATTTCCACTTGCATCGTGACTCGAAAGTCACAGGCACCGAAAACGGTATGGTCGGTATCTTCCACGGCCCGATCGCTTACAACGAACAAGAAAAATATAAAAAGATCGACTACAAAGATATTGAAAAGAGCAAAAAGAATTTGTTCGTAGCCAACACCAGCGATGGTTGGATCGGCATGGTTGAGCACTATTTCGTGAACGCGTGGCTGCCAAAAGCGGGCACGAAACGCGAGAACTACATGACCAAAGAAGACGGCGATATTTATCGCGCCGGATTGAAGATGGCTGTGGGTGACATCGCACCCGGTGCGACGGCAAAAGTCAGCGCGCCGCTTTACATGGGTCCGCAAGAGCAGGATAGTTTGAAAACTGCGGCCCCAGGACTTGAACTTGTTGTCGACTACGGCATGTTCAACTTTGTCGCCGCGCCGATGTTTTGGCTACTGAAGTGGTTCCACAGCTTCGTGAGCAACTGGGGTTGGGCGATTATCCTGCTCACGATTCTCATCAAGGCGGTGTTCTATCCGCTCAATGCCGCTGCAGGTCGCAGCATGGGCAAGATGAAGCTCGTCGGACCGAAACTTAAAGAGATTCAGGCGAAGTACGCCGATGACCGCGTGAAGCTCAATCAGGCCATGATGGAGCTCTACAAGAAAGAGAAAATCAACCCGCTGGGTGGTTGTCTGCCGATTCTGATTCAGATGCCAGTTTTCATTGCGCTGTACTGGGTGCTGATGGCTGCCGTCGAATTGCGCCACGCGCCGTGGATTGGTTGGATTCAAGACTTGTCGGCGCCAGATCCTTGGTTCATCCTGCCCGTGCTTTACGGCTTGACCGCGTTTGCCCAAGCCAAAATTCAGCCGCCAGCACCGGGCATGGACCCGATGCAGCAAAAGATCATGCAGTACATGCCGGTCGCGTTTGCTGCGATGTTCTTCTTCTTTCCGGCGGGCCTTGTGCTTTACTGGACGGTGTCAAAC
>JAGNQL010000228.1 GCA_017989135.1 Burkholderiales bacterium | reverse complement strand
AGCGTGTCCCGATCGATTTCGATGTTCATACACACGTAGTGTGCTTTGTAGAGTTTGTTGATTGGGTAGGCCAGTTGACGGCGACCCCAGCCTTCAAGGCGATGAATCTTGCCGCCTTTGCCGGTGACGAGGGAGCGATAACGCTCAACCATCGTAGGCACTTGCTCGCTTTGGTCCGGATGGACGATAAAAACGATCTCGTAATGACGCATGTCATTTTCCTTTTCTTGGAACGATCTATGGACAGAAATTGCTCGCTTTGTGTCGCCGCACATGGCGAAAACACGTAGCAGAAGCGCTTATCTGACCCCCGGCGTTTGTTAGTAGCGCAGTGTTGCGGCTGTCGTTGAGCGGACTCAAACTTGCCGTCGCAAAGCGTATGTGCCGTGGAGCAGAGCCATAAATTATAGCCCGAATCTTGGCAGATGACCAGATTCAGGGCTTGCCAGCGGATCGGGAGAGGGGCATTCGCCAACAGCTGTTAATTGGCATCCTAAGAAGATTCTGTTGACAATGGTCAATTGCTGCGTGGCGTCACCCGGTGAAAATTGCTACAGCTTCATCCCGCGTTTAGACAAACACACGGGGACGATGCGGTTCTCGTCGCCCCGTTGCCGCATGAATTGGGCGTTGGCTAATTGTCTAAATTGCAGGAAATACTATGTTTGCCCCCACAGAGCTCTACAACGACGGCAAGCACGTCTGCATCTCGTTTTCAGATCTAGTCAACGAAGGCCCATCTGACGCGGTGCAAGCCAACCAGTTTCTCATCGTCGATAACGGCGACGCTGCGCTGGTTGATCCGGGTGGCAACATGACGTACAGCGCGCTCTATATGACGATGTCACGCTACTTTCCGCCGAAAAAGCTGCGCTACGTGCTCGCCTCACATGCCGACCCGGACATCATTGCGTCGCTTGCTCGGTGGCTAAGCGGAACCGAGTGTGAACTCGTCATATCGAGCATTTGGTCGCGATTTGCTCCGCACTTTTGCACCGGGACCCGAACCGAGGGCCGCATCAAAGCTGTCCGCGACGACGGCGGCATTTTGCCATTGGGCAAAAGTACGATCAGCTTAATTCCCGCACATTTTTTGCATTCAGAAGGCAATTTTCAGTTTTACGATCCGGTAAGCAAAATTCTGTTTTCCGGCGACTTGGGCGCGTCGCTGATGCCGCCTGCGGTGTGTGGAATGGCGGTGAAAGACTTCAACAAGCACATTCCCCATATGGAAGGCTTTCATCGACGCTATATGGTGTCAAACAAAGTCTGTCGCCTGTGGGCACGCATGGTGCGCCAGCTCGACATTGAAATGATCGTGCCGCAGCACGGGCCGTACTTTAAGGGCCGCGAGATGTGCGGACAGTTCATCGACTGGATCGACAACCTATCGTGCGGCGTTGACTTAGTCACAGACGCCAACTACATGCTGCCGCAGACCAAGCTTTAACTCCTCACCGCGACCAAGGGTGCCATCACCTGCGTTGAATCTCCGTTTCCGCTAAGCTGACACAAAAGCGGAGGAGGCTGCTATGTTGCGTTGGATTGTGCGTGTTTTGTTGGGGCTCGTTGTCGTCGTCGGTGCAGCGAGTGTCTGGGTGCTGTCAGGGGCGGCTCGCGGGCCAAATGTCACCGGATCGCTGGCGTTTGCTGGGCTCAAAGATCGGGTTGACGTTCTACGTGACAGCAACGGTATTCCGTATGTATTCGCGCAGAACACCCCGGACCTGATTCGGGCGCAAGGCTTTGTCACGGCGCAGTCGCGCATTTTCCAGTTGACAGCCTACCGCGCGCTGGCCACTGGGCGGCTCGCCGAAGCGATTGGCGAAAAAGGCTTGCCGAACGATCGTGAAATGCGTCGCATCGGTTTGCGCCGTAACGCAGAGCGCCACGCCAAATTACTTTCGCCCGCGTCGCGTGAATTTTTGGGTTGGTACGCGGAGGGTCTTAACGCTTACATCGTCGGCAACGCCACGGATTTGCCTACTGAATTAAAGCTCGCGGGCTTCACGGCAAGCCCTTGGTCGCTGGAAGACCTGGTCACGGTTCTCCATTTCGTGAACTGGAGCCAAGCCGCGAACTACAAAGCAGAGCTGCTCACGCAGCAGGTGATCGACAAGCTCGGCGCTGAGCGTGCTGCAGAACTCTTTCCGACCGCAAATCGTGTCGCGCCTGGGGGCGCGCCCGCATTGACGAGCGCCAAGCCAACGGTGATTGCGTCTGCGGCGTCTGTTCCGATGTGGCTGGGGCTTGACGATCACACGATGATGGCTGCTGCCGGCGATCTGCTCATGTCTCCCATCAGCGTAGGAAGCAACAACTGGGCGGTTGCCCCGGCGCGCACCGCCAGCGGCGCCGCCGTCGTTGTGAACGATCCGCATCTTGATGCGCGTGTGCTGCCGGGTATTTGGATGCCCATTGGTTTGTTCAGCCCGGAGGTGAACGCGGTAGGCGCCGCGTTACCCGCTGTGCCCGGAATCATGGTTGGGCGTAACGCCAACGTCGCGTTTGGTGTGACCAACGCATACGGCGATAGCCAAGATGTATTCATCGAACAAATCGCACCAGGCAAGCCCGATCATTACGTGGATGGTGACCTAGTGCGCCCGTTCGAAACAATCAACGAAATGATTCGCGTCAAAGACAGCGCCGCTGCGGGTGGCTTCCGCGAAGAAACGCTAGTTGTGCGTCGCACCGTGCGCGGCCCCATCGTGAGCGACAAGCCCGTCGGCGCACAGAAAGATCGTTTGCTTAGTTTGCGCATGGCTTCTGCTGAAGTACCGGATGGTGACATTGGCGTTGATCGCTTGTTGATTGCGAAAAATGCGGCCGAGGTTGACCAAGCGGTGCAGAAGATTGATGTGATGTACTTCAACTTTGTATTCGGTGACAAGGCTGGCGCGATTGGCCATCGCGCGACAGGCCGCGTGCCGATTCGTCGCAGCGGACAAGGCATGTTCCCCAAACCGGTCAGCAAAGATGACGATTGGGCGTCGTACATTCCGCCGGACAAAATGCCGAGCCAAATGTCTCCCGCGAGCGGCTGGGTAGCCACGGCGAACCACGACACGCGCCCCGCGGACTACGCATACGAATACTCCACGTTCTTCTCGCCGTCGTATCGCTACGATCGCATTGGCGAAGTGCTCGAAGCGGGGAAAGGTATGACCACCGCAGATCAGCGCAAACTGCTGATGGACATTAAAAACAAGCAAGCGCGGTTCCTCTTGCCCGCGCTCATCGATGCGCTCAAAACGTTGCCCGAAAATGCGGAGTGGGTTGCAATACTTTCCGCATGGGACGGCAACGAGCGCGCCGACCAACCGGCCTCGCTCATCTATCGCCATCTGTATCAGCGCGTCGCCTACGAAACTTTCGTCGACGAAATGGGTGACGATGTGGCGCGTGCTTGGCTAAAGCAGGGCTACTTGTGGCAAGCTCGCTTCGATCAGATGCTCGCCACCCCGAATTCAAAATGGTTTGACGATGCGCGCACGCCTGCTGTTGAAGCGTTGCCCGACATAATTCGTCGTGCAGCGAGCACCGTGCGCGCCGATCTGACCACACGTCACGGCAACGACCCGAAAGCATGGCGTTGGGGTGCGGAGCACCAAATTCACTTCGACAGCCCGATGCGGCGCACCGGTTCAGGTCGCGATTTCTTGGGACGTGCTGCGCAGCCGTACAACGGATCAAACGAAACCGTTATGCGCGCACTCACGCTCAATTTCATGAGTGGGTTTGACGTCGACATTCACGCGTCAATGCGCATCGTGGCGGACCTCGCAGACGACGAAAAGGTGCAGGCCGTGGTTTCCGGCGGTGTAGTCGAACGGCAGTTTCACAAGCACCAGAAAAACCAGCTTGATCCGTGGTTCGCGGGCGAACTGTTGCCTTGGTGGTTTGATCGCAAGGCGATTGAGCGCGAAGCGAAAGATCGGCAGACGTTCACGCCGTCGGCGGCGCGGTAGCGGAGATCGCTTGCTGGGTTTTCAACTCAGCCTACTTTCATCACGCACTTGATTTCCGCTAACAAGGACTAAAATACAAGTTGTACTGAACGCAACAACGCGCTCACAACGATTACCGGGCCCGACCTGGTTTCGACGGGAGTTCTGAAGTGCGCTTGGGGCATGCCGAGGCGGTATACCTCGTTAATCCTGCTAAACGCATTTAATTGCAAACGATAGCTTCTACGGCGAAAGCCGTCTCGCAGCCTAATTAAAAACTAGGTTCGAGTGTTGCAGCAGGGGACGTGGACCCTGCGCCGAGCCGGGCAACTGGTAAAGCAGCAACAT
>JAGNQL010000227.1 GCA_017989135.1 Burkholderiales bacterium | reverse complement strand
TGCCATGCTCGCCAAAGCGTTCGCCTAAGCATGGCGAAGCAACACATGCACAAGAAACTCGCCAAACGTAGGCTGGGCAACTCGTTACCCACGAGCCGAGGGCGTCAAGCGAACCACCGCCGCTCAACATGATGCGGTCAGCGCAGGGTGCTCACCCCTCCCCTCCTCCCGAGCATTCTGCGCTGACCGTATCGCGTAATGACGTAGCCTTGAGAAGCGCAGCGCGTCAAGGCATTTGTTCATCGAGCCCACTTAGAAAAGCGCCTTCGGGGGTTACACGAGAACCCGGACGCGCTTCGCTTCTCCGGGCTACGGCTGCTACGGTCGCGGCTCGCGCAAATTGCGATAGACGAGATATTTGCCGTCGCCCAAGTACTCGACCTCAGCGTTCGACAGGTTCTTCAGCGAGTAGCCAATATCTCCTTTGCGATACTCGTAACCTGCTGCGCGACCCGCCATATCCCACCAACCGAAATGGCACGGATCGATGAGGCCGCCCTTCCAATGCGGTCGCTGCCGATGCCACTCGTCGTTTTCAGAGCGATAGATGAGTCGGCAGCCAAGGTAAGTGCTTTCACCCCAAAACGCCCAAGCTTTAGCGTCGCGTACAAATGGGGGATGCGCTGGGTTCGCGATCAGAGCGTCGAGAGTTCGCAAAGCAGTCATATCGCTCGCTTCAGGAAAGACAATCCACAGCGAGCGATCATGCACCTGAAAATTCCACCATTTCTGCCCCTGCCTGTCGTCCGGTATCTGCACAATCGTCGCGTACTGCGCTTTTGTATGCGCACCGGGACTCATTGAAGCCAAGAGCGCGTAGGCAAATCCGCTAAACAAGACACCGACAAGCGCGATCACCGCGTGGCGTACTACGCGACGCGGTTCAAATCGGGCGATTAACGCAGACATGATTATCAGGATAATACAAACGGCAACGCCCGCAACCGCTTCCCCGTAGCCGCAAAAATCGCGTTGCCAAGCGCAGGAGCGATGGGCGGCAAACCAACCTCGCCGATACCACCGAGCGCTGCGCCAGAGTTGACGATTACCGTTTCGAACGCCGGGCACTCGGCCATCGAAAGCAACGCGTAATCATGCAAATTACTTTGCTCGACAATGCCCTCGTTGAACGTGATTTTTCCTTTGAGTGCAGCGGTCAATCCATAGATCGCGGCGCTGGCGATTTGCGCCTTTACGTTGTCAGGATGGAGCGCGATGCCGCAGTCGACGGCAGTGACGACGCGGCGCACGTGGATCGCTTTGCCAACGACTTCAACGTCGACCACCTGACACACGATGCTCTTGAACGATTCAGCGAGCGCGATGCCACGCCCCCAACCCTTGCCTGAACTCGGCAGAACCGCGCTCCACTGCGCTGCGCTCGCGGCCGCATCAACCACTTTGGCGAATCGCGGTTGATCCTTCAATAGCTCCAGACGGAAGAGATACGGATCTTTCTTGAGCGCGACGGCGAGTTCGTCAACGAATGTTTCGACGAAGAAGGCGGTGTACGAATTGCCGACACTGCGCCAATATCCGAGCGGCACGGGCAGCTCCACTTGCGCGTGATCGCATTTGAAATGCTCGAACGCGTACGGCAATTCCGCAGCGCCTTCCGCATTGGTTTTGTCCGGCGGAAAATCGCCCGCTGCGAGCGGATTCATGCGCCCCATCACGCTCTTGCCCACGCTCGGCCCGACCATGCGGTGATGCCATGCGGACACGCCGCCTTTGTCGTCGAGCGCGGCGCTCATGCGCGCCGACACTGCCGGGCGGTAGGCATCGTGCTTGATATCTTCTTCGCGTGACCAAATCAGTTGCACCGGTTTGCCGCCGGTCACTTTTGCGCAGGCGAGCGCTTGCCTAATCACTTCGAGATCAACGCGCCGACCAAAGCCGCCGCCGAGATACGGCGTATGCACAGTTACGTTTTCTTCGGGCACGCCAACATTGCCCGCAGCGAGCCACAGCACAGCCGTCGGCGCCTGATTGCCGACCCACACATCCACATTGCCGTCTTTAATTTGCGCGGTGCAGTTGAGCGGCTCCATCGGAGCGTGCGCCAGAAAAGGAACGCTGTATTCGGCTTCCACGCGTTGCTTCTCGGGCACCGCCTTGATGACTCTTTCCGCGTCGCCATGTTTACCGAACGTGCGATGCAAGGGCTTTAACGCGCCCGCTTTGCCGTCGAGCACCTCGGTGTATTGCGCACCCAGTTGCGCGCTGGAGTGCACGCTTCCAGATGGGCCACCGCCCACGAGCGTGACTTCTTTCAACGCTTTTTGTGCCGACCAATAGCTCGTTGAGATCACCGCGAGGTAGTTCTCGCCGCGCACTTGATGCAACACTTCCTTCGGCGCTGCGCCGCCGTTCCAGCGCACTTCTTGCAACGTGCCCGAAACAAACGGAATGTGTTTTATCGCCGCGTACAACAAGCCGTCGGGACGCACGTCGATCCCGAACTGCGCAGTGCCGCGCGCTTTTTCGACGACGTCGAGGCGCGGCGGACTGGTGCCCAAGAGTTTCCAATCCTTCTGCGCCTTGGGTATTGCAATCGGCGGCACAGGCATTGCGGCGGCAGCCTGCGCGAACTCGCCGAGCGGCGCGCGTTTATTGCTCTTGCTATGCGTGATGATCGACTTCTCGATGCTGAGTTCAGTCGCGGGCACGCCCCACTTCACCGCCGCGGCCGCGAGCAACAAGTTGCGCGCGCTCGCCGCAGCCAGGCGCATCGGCTCCCATCCATCGCGTGTGGACGTCGAGCCGCCGGTGAGCTGCACGCCGAGGACGCGCGCGGTGGTCGTCATCGCGGCTTGCATCGCGGCTGGCGCGCTGTCCGCCAACGCCGTGACGTTGCCATACACCGGATTGATTTGCGCCTGCTCCACGCGCACTTTGCTCCAATCTGCATCCAATTCTTCGGCAACGAGCATGGCGAGCATCGTGTAAATCCCCTGCCCCATTTCTTGGCGCGGCACTTGCACGATGACTGTGTTGTCCGGCGCGATCTTGAGCCATGCGTTGAACGCGGTTTCGCCGGCCTTCACCTTGGGTTTGAACGTTTGCGCGTTGGCCACGCGTCGCCATGCCAGTGTGGTGCCGATGGCCAGCGCGCCGCCGATGAGGCCGGTGCCGATGAGAAAAACGCGGCGCGCAGTGGAGTGTTTTTTTGCGGCCATGATTAAGCGCTCGCCTTCTTCAGCTGCGCGGCTTTTTTTATCGCGGCGCGCATCGCCGGATAGGTGCCGCAGCGGCAGAGGTTCGTAATCGCAGCGTCGATCTGCGCGTCGGTTGGGTCGGGCGTTTTTTCGAGCAGCGCGGTGGTGGCCATAATGAAGCCCGCCTGGCAGTATCCGCACTGCGGGACTTGGTGCTCGATCCATGCGCGCTGCACGACGCTCGTGCCCGTTGCAGTGACGCCCTCGATGGTCGTGACTTGTTTTCCTGCGACGGACGACAGCGGCGTCACGCAGGTGCGCACCGCCTCGCCATCAATGATCACCGTGCACGCGCCGCAGGCCGCGATGCCACAGCCGAACTTGGTGCCAACGAGGTTGGCGTCCTCGCGTAGCGCCCAGAGCAACGGTTTGTCGTCCGGCGCATTGAGCGTGACGGGCTTGGCGTTCAGCGTAAATTGCGTGGGCATGACAGACCTTGAACACGAAATGGGGTTTATAGCTTTGTGGCGCGAGCGACTACCAGGCGGTCGTTTGGCGCACAAAAATGGATAAGTCGACTATGCTTATTTTTACTCGCAAACGACCAACAGGCAGTCGCTGCAATGAAAAAGCTGTTAGGAAGCCGATGTCGGAGATTTGAGTGCCAGTCGCCGCGAGGCGAGCCAGATTAAGAACAAAACCGGCACGCCGATGATGGCTGTACCGATGAAAAACTTGTGATAGCCCACGGCGTCGACCGCCACACCCGAGAATCCGGCGAGCCACTTCGGCAGCAAAAGCATCATCGACGACAGCATCGCGTACTGCGACGCCGAGTAGCTGATATTGGTCAGGCTCGACATGTAGGCGATGAAGCTCGTCGCGGCGATGCCAGAGCTGAGGTTGTCAATCGAAATGACCAGTGTCAGCGCGGTTACATCATGGCCGCGCGTCGCAAGCCACGAGAAGAGCAGGTTACTCGCGGCCGACAACACCGCGCCAAGCATCAACGTGCGCATCACGCCAATCTTCACCGACAGCACACCCGCAAGCAGCGCGCCGACGAGCGTCATGATCACCCCGTAAATTTTCGAGATCGCGGACACTTCGTCTTTGCTGTAGCCCATGTCCACGTAAAACGGTGGAG
>JAGNQL010000226.1 GCA_017989135.1 Burkholderiales bacterium | reverse complement strand
TTTCTGCCAAGTCGATTGAGCGTATCGAAAACTCGGGCACGGTGTCGATTGATGCGAGCGGCTTCAACGGCGGCGCGCTCAAGATCGAAACATCCGGCGTCGGCAGCACGCTGCTCGCGGGGAAGGTTGCCTCACTGAAGGTAGAGCTCTCCGGCGTTGGGAGCATCGACGCTGAGCGTCTAGTGGCCGACAAAGTGGACGCGCAATTGTCCGGCGTCGGTAGCGGCACAGTGCGCGCAGAGAAGTCAATTCACGCCGACGTGAGCGGTGTCGGCAGCCTTACTTGGAAAGGCGCGGCGACCGACGTGTCAACGAGCGTCAGCGGCGTCGGGCGCGTCAGCAAAGATTAACTGCGAATCAGCTTTTTGGTTCGAGCGACTAGCAGGCGGTCGTTGCAGGCCGTTTAGTCTTATTGTCGACTAGCGTTAAAAAATGGCTGAAACGACCGTACAGCTGTCGTTAGCGCGATAAAGCTGTAAGGGTGAATGGTTTGAATGTGCGCTCGGCGCGCATCGCTCACACGACATTCCCGACGCATCGTCAGTTCGGCGTGGCGCCGGCGGCCAGCCGAAATCCAATCGTCGCTTCGAATAAACCCACGCTATTTTTGACGCTGCTGTTGAGTGTGACTGCGGTAACGGCAGGATCGGCTTGCAATGCCCGTAACGTCGCCGCAATCGCGGCGTCGCGCTCGCCATAAAACGTGAATACATAAATATCGCCGTTCTTCAGCAACGGGCCAGGGAGTGCGCCTTCGCGTAAGTGGGAGCGCGCAATCAACTCGGCCGCGGCAACCGCGCTGTCGCCATCAATCGCGCGAGTGTCGTCACGCTTGACGTTGATCGGCGCAACCGGCGACGGCGTCGAATAAGGTGACCATCGCGCCCACTTTGGTGCGATGTAACTGGCGTAGGGAATGCTCAATGCCGATGCCATTGAGGGCGAGAACTTCAGCGTTTCCCGTGCATCCGCGCGCGCGACTAGTGCGCCGCTGATGTCCTTTCGGAAGTGGCTTGGCAAGGTTCCAGCGCGGCGCCGCGTACTTTGATCGGCATCACCATTGGTCGGGTAAAGAAACACAGGCACCGCTTGGCCCACCACCCAACCCGCTTCGCAGCGATACCGCGCGCCGTAAGGAAGCACCGTGACGAGTTTGCGTGGTGCGGTGTTTTCGCTACCTGCCTCGCGTTCGAACGTCAGCGTGAGCCCTCGGCTAGTTGCGCCGCTGATGCTGACGGTGCGCCACAGCATCGCCGGATCGGCGACAAGATCGTCAGCAATAAACGTCGAGTGCTGATCAAAGCCGCAGCAGGTGTCCTTCGACGCATGCAATGCGTACGTTCCGGTCAAGTCTGGACAGTTCGGCGCGCTCGTCGAATCCCGCCCCGAGGCTGCGAGCGCGGGCCAATCGGTCGGGTAAGTGTCAGCGCGGTACTGCGATGCGGCGGCCGCAACAATCGCGATGCCCGCTACACCGAGCAGTACTTTCCCAAATCGGGTTGCCGCAAACTCCGCCGCCGCGGCCCGGATTTGGTGGAGGTTAAGCACGTGTTCGGTCGCGACCGTTACAGCTGCGTGGCTGCCTCGATCGCTTTGACGAGTTCAGGCGTGAGCTTTGGAACGACGGCCAACGCCTTCATGTTTTCCGTTACCTGACTCACGCGCGATGCACCGGTGATCACCGTCGAGACGTTCGGGTTTTTCAGGCACCACGCTAGCGCGAGCTGCGAGATCGTACAGCCCAAATCGCCTGCGATGGGACGCAGTTTTTCCACGGCGGCGAGCTTGGTCGCATCGGACACCCGCTCTGCGATCCATTCGTAGCCAGGCAGCGCGGCGCGGCTGTCGGCGGGGACGCCGTTCTTGTATTTTCCGCTGAGCAAACCGGACGCCAGTGGGCTCCAAATGGTGGTGCCCAGTCCAATATCAGCGTAGAGACGCGCATATTCTTTCTCTACTTTTTCGCGAGCGAAGAGGTTGTACTGTGGCTGCTCCATCACAGGCTTGTGCAGATGATGGCGCTCGGCGATCTCGTAGGCCGCGCGGATTTCATCGGCGGTCCATTCGCTCGTGCCCCAGTAGAGCACTTTGCCCTGCGTGACCATGTCGCTCATCGCGCGCACGGTCTCTTCAATCGGCGTGTTCGGATCGGCGCGGTGACAGAACGCAAGATCGACGTAATCAAGCTGCAGTCGTTTCAGCGAGCCGTCGATGGCCTGCATCAGGTACTTGCGGTTGAGCGTGTTTTTCTCATTCGGCCCGTCGTTCAATCCCCAGAAAAACTTGGTCGACACGACGACCTGCGCGCGCCGCCAGCCGAGTTGTTTGAGCGCACCGCCCATGATCGTTTCTGACATGCCTTTGGCGTAAGCCTCGGCGTTGTCAAAGAAGTTGACGCCTGCATCCCAAGCGGCAGCCATGCATTCGACCGCAGCCTTGGTGTCCACCTGTGAGCCGTAGGTGACCCACGAACCGAGTGAGAGCTCAGAGACTTTGAGGCCTGAGCGGCCGAGACGACGATATTGCATGTTTTATCCGGTGAAGAATGAGTGGTGAACCATGAGTCGGATTATGTGCCCTGCGTTGCACCTTTGCGTGCTCGCAGATCAATGCGATTGTCGCCGCGCTGTAAATTGAAAATGACAAAGCGATTCGCCTCACGAATCGCGCGGCGAACATCGTCTGGCGACTGCACGTAGGCGTTGTTAATGCCCAGCAAAATGTCGTTGTCGCGCAGGCCGATTTGGTAGGCCTCGCTAGTTGGCGGTACGGTTAAGACGTACACGCCGCGCTGATTAAGCTCTTTTGGAATGCTCGCGAGTTCCACGCCGGGTATGTCATCAATTTTCTGTGGACGCAAACCCTGCGCACGCGCAGGCGTTTCGATCGTCACACGCACATTCCGTGTGTTGCCGCCTCGAATAATTGTGAGGTCGAGCGCCTGACCAATCGGGATGAGTGCCTGTTGGTTTCGAAGGTCGTAGCCCGTGCGCACTGGCCGACCGTTGGCCGAAACGACAACGTCGCCTTTTTTAACGCCAGCTTTATCTGCCGGGCTGCCTGAAATCACGGTGTTGATTACCGCGCCTTCGATGGCGGGCAAGCGTTGCTCTTTGGCGATTTCTTGGTTCACTTCACCGACGGCGGCGATGCCGATGCCACCGCGCTTGACTTCACCGAAGCGGGAGAGCTGGTCCATCACACGCATCGCCATGTTCGTGGGCACCGCGAAACCGATGCCGACGTTGCCACCGGACGGTCCGATGATCGCCGTGTTGATACCGATGAGTTCGCCGCGCAAATTGATCAAAGCGCCACCGGAATTGCCGGGGTTGATCGATGCGTCAGTTTGAATGAAATCTTCGAAGCCTTCGATGTTCAAGCCCGCCCGTCCGAGCGCAGAAACAATCCCCGAGGTGACGGTCTGGCCAACGCCGAACGGATTGCCAATCGCGAGCACATAGTCGCCCACTTGCAACGCGTCCGATTCACCCACTTTCACAGCGGTTAGCCGCTCGGCGGGAATTTGCAGCAGAGCGATGTCGGTTGCCGGATCAGTGCCAATGAGTTTCGCGGTGAGTTCGCGACGATCACGCAGCGTGACGACGATTTTGCTTGCGCCTTTGATGACGTGATGGTTGGTCAAGATGAAGCCTTTGGCTGCATCTACGATCACGCCGGAGCCCGAAGCTTGCGCCTCACGCGGACGATCCGGTACGCCGAAAAAGCGCTTGAAGAACGGATCGTTGAACATCGGATTGTCGCCGTCGCCTCCGCGCGAAAGCGTGGAAATATTCACGACACCCGCTGCGGTCTGATTGACGATTGGCGCGAGGCTTGGGACGGCACCATGCAAACCTGGCGCGGCTTGGCGCGGCAGCGGCGTTTGCGCAGTCGATGCTGGCGCGGAGCCGAGCATGCCGAACAGTGCGAGGAGGGAGATGAAGAATCGAGTCATGAGCTTTGATCTACCCGAGAGCGAAAAGATTAGCCACAGATTTACACAGATGAACACGGATTTCGTTCCGACCGCATCGGTTGGCCGTGTAATCTGTGTAAATCTGTGGCAAAAAATAGCGGGCCCGTTACATCGGCACCATTCCTTTGGCGCGCAACCTCAGCCTGTGACTACGAGATTATCCCGGTGAATGAGTTCATCGTCATCCACGTAGCCGAGCACCGATTCGATCTCAGATGAGGGCTTCCGCATGATCCTCAAGGTCTCGCTCGCGCTGTAGTTACTGAGGCCGCGCGCCAACTCGCGGCCCGACTCATCGATGCAACCGATCACCTCGCCACGCTCAAAGT
>JAGNQL010000225.1 GCA_017989135.1 Burkholderiales bacterium | reverse complement strand
ACTGCTGGAGGCGTTCGAACAAAACAGTAACGCGACGCTTCGTGCCGATTATCTTCGGGCAGTCAGCAAACTATCACAGCCGGAAGTTCGCCCGCTCACGTATGGAGAGAAACCGTGGGCCAAGCTGGATGCGGCGCTTGTTGCTCGATTGGAGAAGATCCCCGCGCGGCCGGAGAAATTGATATGTGGTGAACGCGCAGACTTTCCAGACGGCGGTTGGATGCAGTATCCGCCCATTCGATTGGGGTCCCGGACTGTGTCCCCAATCGATCTCCCGTAACTGTGAGGCACATCGGAACCTCGGCGATTCGTCCGCGTGTCGCGCGTTTCGACTCCGGCCCGCACACGGTCTGGCCTCATCAGAGCGTGTGCAGGTCGGAGCTTTTCCGCGGAGGAAAGTAGCGGACGAATACTTCGGTTGCGATCAGATTTCTTCGTACAACGGCAGCGTGAGGAACTCTTCAAACGCGTCTTGCGTGCTCATTTTCGTAAAAATCTCGGCAGCGCGATCGAACTTGCCGACGAAGCCGCCAGCTTTGATCTTGGCGAGTTCTTCGGGCACGAATGCCTTCACCATTTCCGCCGTGATCTTGCGGCCGTCGTCCAACACGCCCTTCGGCGTGCGAATCCATTGCCACACTTGTGAGCGCGAGATTTCGGCAGTCGCGGCGTCTTCCATGAGGTTGTGAATCGGCACGCAGCCGTTGCCCGCGAGCCATGCGCCGAGGTAGTGAATACCGACGTTGATGTTCATGCGCAGGCCGAATTCGGTGATCGGCGTTTCGGGTTGGAAATTCACGAGATCCGCAGCGGAGACTTTGACGTCTGGGCGTTGCTTTTCCCATTGGTTCGGCTTGTCGCCGAGCACGTCAACGAATTCTTTCATCGAGGCTTCGACGAGGCCCGGATGCGCAACCCACCCGCCGTCGTAACCGTCGGTTGCGTCGCGCTTCTTGTCGGCGATGATGCCGCCCATTGCGATGGCGTTTTTCTCAGGATCGTTCTTGATCGGGATGAGTGCGCTCATGCCTCCAATCGCGGGTGCGCCACGCTTGTGGCAGGTTTGCAGGAGAAGAAGTGCGTATGCGCGCATGAATGGCGCCGTCATCGTGACCTTCGCGCGATCTGCGAGGCAGAAGTTACGATCGAGTTTGAATTTCTTGATGCACGAGAAGATGTAATCCCAGCGACCGGCGTTGAGACCCGAGCTGTGCTCGCGCAGTTCGTAGAGCATTTCTTCCATCTCGAACGCGGCGTTGATGGTCTCGACGAGCACGGTCGCTTTGATCGTGCCTTGCGGAATACCGATCTCGTTTTGCGTCATCACGAAGATGTCGTTCCACAGGCGCGCTTCGAGGTGCGACTCGAGCTTCGGCAGATAGAAGAACGGGCCGTAGCCGCGTGCGATTTGCTCTTTCGCGTTGTGGAACATGAAGAGCGCGAAGTCGAAGATGCCGCCGCTGACGCGCTTGCCGTCGATCAGCACATGCTTCTCTTCGAGGTGCCAACCGCGTGGACGCACTTGCAGTGTGGCGATCTTGTCGTTGAGCTTGTAGCTCTTGCCGTTTTGCTCGAGCGTGAGCGTGCGGCGAATCGCTTTGCCGAGGTTGATCTGGCCTTGAATCTGGTTGTCCCACGACGGCGAGTTCGAATCTTCGAAGTCGGTCATGTAGCTGTCAGCGCCGGAGTTGAAGGCGTTGATCACCATCTTCGCGTCAACCGGGCCGGTGATTTCTACGCGGCGGCAAGCGAGCGCTGGTGGCAGCGGCGCGATCTTCCAATCGCCTTCGCGAATGCTTTTTGTTTCAGGGAGGAAGTCGAGCTTTTCGCCGGCGTCAAGGCGCTTCGCGAGCACAACGCGAGCTGCGAGCAACTCAAGGCGGCGCGGTTCGAATGCGCGGTGCAGCTTAGCGACGAGCGCCATTGCTTCAGGAGTGAGGATGGTTGCGAAATCAGCGCTAATCGGAGCGGTGATCTCGATGCCGGGGCCGAAAGTGGTCGTCATGATGTGGATTTCGTGCAAAGGTTGAGAGAGATCTAAACGGGGCTCGGGAGGCAGCGCACAGGTTGCGCTGGCTTCGAGATTTGCGGCGCGCCGAATGGGTAGTACGGCGATGTGTCGAGGCGGATTCGCGGGATTCTACGCGAATCGGAAGCGCATTCCATAATGTGGAATGGGGTGCACTTATAGCCCGGACTGATACAGCGGATGTCGCGATTTTAGCTGGTTGCGGCGGTGCACCATAGAGTGCCGTATTTCATTTTTTGTGCGGCGCACAGTGGCGTTTTGACCGGGGAACTGTGCCTGTGGGAGCGGCCTTGGCCGCGATTGTCAACGCTAATCGCGGCCAAGGCCGCTCCCACAAAGATTCCGCCCGGGCGATCTACTCCGGCGTCGCCGAAACCTCGTTGCCTTTGTTGAGCGCAGCGAGCTTCGCGTTTTTGCGACCCTCGTTCAGTACGTAAAGGCCGCTCGCCAAAATCACGCTCATCCCCAAAATCGTGAACGCATCAGGCAATGTGTTGAAAATGAGCCAACCGTAGAAGGTGGAGATCATGAGCTGCACGTACATGAACGGCGCGAGCGCGCTGGCGTCGGTGATTTCGTAGGCCTTGATCATGCACCAATGGCCGAGCGAGCCGAAGATTCCGAGCATCGGCAGAATCATCCACTCTGCAAATCCTATCGGCATCCGCGCCGTCGCCGGTGCAATGACCGTGAGCACCATCGCGCCAATTATGTTTGCGTGAAACAAGAGCGAAATTGAATCGGCCTGATCCGCGACCATGCGCGTGAGCACCAGATAGACAGAGTAGAACAGCGCCGATCCCAGCGCCGCAATCGCACCGATTCCCGTGTGCGTGAAACCGGGCCGGAGCGCGATGAGCACACCCAAAAACCCCATCGCCAGCGCGATCCAATGAGAGCGCAGCGGACGCTCGCCAAGCAGCAGCGTCGAGAGAATCACAACAATCGTCGGGCCGATGAACGACACGGTCGCTGCCTCAACCAGCGGTAGGTTCGCGAGCGCCGTCCAGAAACACAGCGTGCTGCACACCACGGTGATGCCACGAAGCAATTGAATGCCGGGCCGCGGTGTGTGCGCAAAGCGACGACCGCGCGTAAAAATCAAGTATCCGCCAACGAGCACAGCCGGAACGAGGTAGCGAATCCAGACCGCAGCCGTCATCGGATACGTGCGCGAGACGTATTTCGCCGCAGCGTCCATCGTCGCAAAGAGCGTGATGCCGACGAATAACCAGACCAGCGCCGGGCGTTGTTCAGGCCTCAATGTGCGTATCCCGTTTCACATCCACTGGCTGCAAATGGCCCGCCACCAACGTGAGCACTCGGTCGCACTTGGATGCGAGCGCGCGATCATGCGTCACGAGCACGAGCGACGCGTTGCGGCTTCGCGTAGCTTCGAGAAGGATCGAAAACACGCGTTCGCCATTTTCTTGGTCGAGGTTGCCCGTGGGTTCATCTGCAAGCACGCACGCGGGTTCGGTCACTAGCGCGCGCGCAATCGCGACGCGCTGGCGCTCGCCGCCGGAAAGCTCAGACGGCATGTGGAGCAGGCGATGGCCCATGCCGACGGCTTCCAAAATGACGGTCGCACGCTTCTCGGCTTCCGCCACCGGCATGCGGCGAATACGTAGCGCAAGCGCTACGTTTTGCACAGCGGTTAATTCGGCAAGCAAATGATGAAACTGGTAAACAAACCCCAGCGCGCGATTGCGCAAATCTCCGCGCGCTGCGTCGGACAAATTGGCGAGCGGCTGGCCCATGAGGCTCACGCTGCCGGAGGTGGGCGTATCGAGCCCGCCCAGCAGATGCAGCAGCGTGCTCTTGCCCGAACCAGACACACCGATGATCGCGACGGATTCGCCGGGCGCGACACTAAACGTGACGTCCGTGAGCACCGTGGTGGTCGCCGGGCCACTGTCGTAGCGTTTGCCAAGCGCCTTTGCGTCGAGCACTAGATCAGTCATAGCGCAATGCCTCCGCTGGGTTCACTCGACTCGCGCGCCAACTTGGATAAAGCGTCGCCAACAACGACAACCCGAGACTCATGAGCACGATGAAAATCACGTCGGATGCGACGACTTTCGACGGCAATTCGGTGATGAGATAGACCGTTTTATCGATGAACGTGACGCCAAAAATTCGCTCGATGGTGCCGACAACGATGTCGAGATTGAACGCGACAAGCAGTCCAAATACAAAGCCGAGCAACGTCCCGACCACGCCGATGATCGCGCCTTGCACGACAAAAATTTGCATGATGCCCATCGGCCGCGCGCCGAGCGTGCGC
>JAGNQL010000224.1 GCA_017989135.1 Burkholderiales bacterium | reverse complement strand
GCCGAACTTGTTGCGCGCATGGCGGCCGCGCGGGTGACGCATGCGATGTGCATCAGCGTGACGTATCCGGAATGGCCTTCAGTTGTCGCGCTCGCCGAGCGCTATGACAATATTTACGCAACCGCAGGTGTGCATCCGGATTACGAAGATATTGAAGAGCCCACTGTTGCCTCGCTTCTTGAGCGCGCGGCGCACCCGAAAGTGCAGGCCATTGGCGAGACGGGGCTAGATTATTTTCGCTTGCAAGGCGACTTGTCGTGGCAACGCGAACGCTTTCGCCGTCACATTCGTGCCGCTCGCGAATGCGACAAACCATTGGTGATTCACACGCGTAGTGCGTCTGAAGACACCCTAGCGATCATGCGCGAAGAGCGAGCTTCTGAGGTGGGCGGTGTGATGCATTGCTTCACCGAGACGTGGGACGTCGCAAGTGCCGCGATGGATTTGGGGTTCCACATTTCATTCTCGGGCATTGTGAGCTTCAAAAGCGCAAGGGACTTACGTGAGGTTGCGCGCCAAATGCCGTTGGAGCGAATGCTGATAGAGACCGACTCGCCGTATTTGGCACCAGTGCCGTATCGAGGTAAACGTAACGAACCGTCATTCGTCCCGTATGTGGCAGCGGCCATTGCTGCCGAGCGTGGCGTCGACGTTGAAACCATCGGCGCTGCAACCAGTCAAAACTTTTTCTCGCTGTTTAAGGTGAATCCATGATTCAAATGTCGTTGCGCAAGGCACTGATCGCTGTGTACGTTGTTACGTGTTCCCCGCTTGCTTTTGCGCAGAGTAGCTCCGATTTATTCAAGTTTATTGATATTGATCGACCTGCGGAGGTGCGGGGACAATTGCTCAAAGGCGTCAAAGCTGACTCAGTAGATGAGCGCGGCGACCACGCGTTGGTCGTTGCCGCACGAGCCGGCAATCTACCGATCGTGCAAATTCTGGTCGACGCCGGCGCAAAGGTTAATTTGCGCACTAATTTTGGTGATTCCGCGCTGATGGTTGCTGCGCTCAACGGCCACGAAAAAATCGTGCGCTACCTGCGCGGGAAAGGCGGTGACGTCAACAACACGGGCTGGTCGGCGCTGCACTACGCGTCGATTAACGGACATGCGGACGTGGTGCGCTACTTGCTCGATCAAGGGGCAAATCCTGCGGCGGGCTCACCCAATGGCACGACAGCGTTGATGATGGCGGCGCGCGAGAACAAGACCGAGGCGTTGAAGGTGCTGTTGGAATACGGCGCGGATCCTGCGCAGAAAAATGAAAAGGGCGAAACAGCCTACGATTGGGCTGTGCGCGAAGAGCACAAGCCGATCATCGAGATTTTGAAGAAGTTAAAGTAACGGGGCGCCGCGTTAGTGGCGTTTCGCTGCGAGGGCTTAACCCCTAGGGCTTGGCCGAACTTTTGCCCGGTGCAGGCTTAGCCGCCGCCGCAGGCGCGGTTGAGCCAAATTCCGTAGGTGCAGTGGGAACAACGTTCGTTGTATGCGGCGGTATCGCCATCATCAATGGCGATGCGGCCTCAGCCGGCGACATCACTAAGCCCAGTTCTGGGATGCTCTGAATAACTCGCCGTGCGCCATTGAATGCTTTTTGCCAATACTGCTTTTCAAGGCTCACTACTTCCACCGAGCCGCCCGTGCTTGGAGCATGGATGAAGCGATTGTCACCGATATAGAGACCAACATGCGAGAACTGAAAACGACGGGTGTTGAAGAACACCAAATCACCCGGTTGCAGTTTGTCTACCGCAACGGATTCGCCGACGCGAGCTTGCTCACGTGCTGTGCGCGGCAATGAGATGCCGGTCGCCTGCTGAAACACGTAACGAATCAGGCCACTGCAATCGAGCCCTTGTTCTGGCGAATTGCCACCAAATTTGTAATCCACGCCAATCAAAGAAAGCGCGTAGCTAGTGATTTCAGAAGCTGTGTCTTTGGCTTTTACTCCGAGGTCACGCAAAGATTTTTCGGCACGAACCAGCGGAGTCGACGCGGTCGCGTTGGCGTCTTCGGACGGAGCCGCGGCAACTTGCACGCACGAGAGCGCCGCGACAAGCGCGGAAGCTGCGAGCAATGGATAGCGGTTTTTTCGTTTCAGCATTGTCCTGATTCTAAAACACCCCCGCATGTTGCAGTGCGATACGCACGAAGCCTAAGGCGCCAGCTAGGCTAACATTCGCGGTTAGGCTTCATTCAAATCATCGTATTTCACTCGCCCATGTCGACGTCAATTTCTAGTCCCATTCAAGGCAGTTTGGTCGCTATCGTGACCCCAATGCATGCCGACGACACGCTTGATCTGGCTGCGCTGAAGAAATTGATCGATTGGCATGTTGAATCCGGCACCGCCGCGATTGTGATTGTGGGTACTACGGGTGAGTCGCCAACGGTGGACGTTGATGAGCATGCGGCACTCATCAAGACGACGGTAGATCACGCTGCGGGCCGGATTAAGGTTATCGCTGGAACGGGCGCGAACTCAACCAAAGAAGCGGTCAGCCTCACTGCTTACGCGAAAAGCGTAGGCGCCGATGCGTCACTGTCAGTCGTGCCGTACTACAACAAGCCGACGCAAGAAGGCCTCTACCAGCACTTCCGCACAATTGCGGAAGCGGTGGAACTGCCCATGATTCTCTACAACGTACCGGGTCGCACGGTCGCGGATATGTCCACCGCCACCACGTTGCGACTTGCTGAAGTTCCGGGCATTGTGGGTATCAAGGACGCCACGGGTGACATCGCGCGCGGCAGTGATTTGATTCGTCGTTTGCGCGCGCTCAAAGGTGCCCAATTCGCGGTGTACAGCGGCAACGATGATTCTGCGCTGGCACTTGTGGCAATGGGTAGTGACGGCGTCATTTCGGTAACAGCTAATGTTGCACCGAAAGCAATGGCGGATATGTACCGTTTCGCGCTGGCTGGTGATTTCGCCAAAGCACGCGCAATCAACGACACCTTGATGCCGTTGCACTTTGATTTGTTTGTTGAAGCTAACCCGATCGCACCAAAGTGGGTGATGGCGCGTCTGGGCCGTTGTGGCCCGACGACGCGCCTCCCGCTGACGCCGCTTTCGACCAAATTTGAGCCCGTTTTGGAAGCCGCGATGCGGCACGGCGGGCTGCTTTAATGTCACTGTAGACGTAACGATTTTCGAAGATCAGGATCACGCATGAAACCAGTCTCAACGTTCGCGCTGACCGCGCTTGCTTCCATCGCGGTAACGCTTTCCGGTTGCAGCACGATTAGCGACTTCAGCCCGTTTGAAACCAAACGGGTCGAGTACAAATCCGCACAGTCGGGACCGTCGCTCGAAATTCCGCCGGACTTGACGCCGCCAAAGTACGATGATCGATACAAAGCTGGTACCGCCACGCTCTCCGGCGTGAATGCGGCAAACCGCTCAGCCGTGCTTTCAGGTGCGGGTGGCGTGTTGCCTGTGGTTTCAGGGATGCGCGTTGAGCGTGCCGGCACCGAGCGCTGGCTCGTGGTGCCCGGCACAGCAGAGGCGAACTTCCCGCGCATTCGCGAGTTTTGGTCGAGCATGAATCTGACGCTTGTGGTCGACGATTCGCGCATAGGTTTGATGGAAACCGACTGGTCAGAAAATCGTGCACGCATTCCTGACGACGTTATCCGCCGCACGATTGGCAAGGTTTTTGACAGCATGTACTCGACGGGTACTCGGGACAAATATCGCACTCGTGTTGAGCGTGGAGCCAATGGCACGACCGAAATTTACGTCAGCCATCGCGGCCTCGAGGAAAAGAACATCGGCAATCAGGCTTCTCCGGCGTTTCGCTGGGAACCGCGCAAGAGCGAACCAGAATTTGAGGCTGAGGTGCTCTACCGCATGATGCAGTATCTCGGTGCGCCGAAAGATCAGGCCGCACAAGTCGCGCAAGCGGCTGTGTCTCCGGCTGCCGCAGCTGCGGGTCGTGTGGATCAGGCGACCATCGTAAAGGTCGGGAACGTTTCTAGCCTTACCGTCACCGATAACTTTGATCGTGCGTGGCGTCGCGTGGGTCTCGCGCTGGATCGTGTCGGCTTCACCGTGGTTGATCGCGACCGTACGGCCGGTACGTATTTCGTGCGTTACGCCGATCCAGACAACATCGCCAAGAGCGAGCCGGGCATCCTCGACAAGCTGAAGTTTTGGTCTTCGGATTCCGGAAAAGACGGCGTCGAGCAGTACCGCATCACGGTGAAAGAGGTCGGCGGCAAGTCGGAAGTTCGCGTGCTCGATAAGGCCGGCCAACCAGACGCCACCGAGATCGGCACCCGCATCGTGACCTTGCTGCACCAGCAGCTCCGATAGTCACTCCAGCAC
>JAGNQL010000054.1:11684-16286 GCA_017989135.1 Burkholderiales bacterium | reverse complement strand
TCGTGCACGGCGTCGCCCATGCGAAAACCGCCGGCGATGTTGCACAAGACGTGCACACCGCCGAAGCGCTGCACCGCGGTAGCGACAACGCCTGAAACTTGCCCCTGATCAAGTAGATCGGCGACGATTGAATGAATGCGCGCGTCGTTCGCGAAGCCATCGGCAACTATGGCTGCGTCTAGCGCAGCGGCGTTGCGATCGACGAGCACAACGTTGGCGCCCTTGCTCGCGAAGGCGCGCACCACCGCGCGCCCCAGATTGCCGGACGCACCGGTGACGATGACGCATTTGTCTTTGAAATTCATGGAGCGCTGCCTCGCGTTTGCTGATGCGCAATGATAGTCAGCGCACCTCACGCCGGACCTTCGCGTCATTCACGTAAACCGCAGCAACCCGCATCACTAAGACATTTCTGAACACTTCATGCAACAGCTTTATAGCGCCACCCGCTAGCCTGTGGCGTTTTAAGGCACTTTTTCCAATAACTCAACTTTTCTACAAAATATGCTCAAATGACCGCCAGGCTGCCGTTTGAGCCATAAAGCTGTTAGCGAACGCTGCGTTCAAATCCAGTCAGATCACTCGACCTTAATCCCACGCTCGTTAATGACTTTGCCGTAGCGCACGCGGTCGCGTTCGATGATTGCTTTGAGTTCGGTGGGTGTGGTGGATTGCGGCGTCGCGCCTTGGCTGATGAGCTTTTCGCGCACATCCGCTGCGGCGACGATTTCTTTGATGTCTGCAGCGACTTTGTCGATGATCGCTTGCGGTGTGCCGGTGGGCGCGAACATCGCGATCCACGAACCCGATTCCGACCCGGTTACCCCAGCCTCGGCAAGCGTTGGCACTTCCGGTAGCGCTGGCGAGCGCACGGCGCTGCTCACGGCCAGGGCTTTGAGTTTGCCAGCCTTCACGAAACCAGAACCTTCGAGCACTGACGCGAACAAGATGTCCACGTGGCCCGCCATCAAGTCTGTCATCGCGGGGCCGCCACCTTTGTACGGAACGTGCGTGAGTTTGGTGCCGGTGGCCGTCTGGAAAATTTCCGCCGTGAGATGCGGCGAGCCACCCTGACCGGAGCTGGCGTAGGTGCGCTTACCGGCGTCGGCCTTCGCGAGTGCGACAAACTCGCGCGGCGTCTTCGCCGAAACCGACGGGCCGGCCAGCATCACAAACGGCAGCTCAGCGATCATCGAAATCGGCGCAAACGCGGTGTCGGCGTTGTAGGGCATCTTCACGTAGAGAGATTGGTTGATCGCCTGCGTTCCGACATTGCCAACCAGCAGCGTGTAGCCATCGGGTTTGGCCTTCGCCACCAAGTCTGCGCCAACCAAGCCACCCGCTCCCGCGCGGTTTTCAACAATCACCGATTGACCCCATTTCGCCATGAGCTTTTGCGCGATGAGCCGCGCGCCGATATCCGTGCCACCACCCGGTGCAAACGGCACGATGACCGTGACGGGTTTGCTCGGGAACGCCGACTGCGCGAGCGTAGGCAGCGCGATGAGCGTTAAAGATGCGGCAAGTGCGCGTGCGATTTTTTGCATTGGGCGTGCGACGTTGCGAGCGGGCTGGAGTGTGGTCACGATTTGATTTCCGGTGTGGGATGCGGCAAGTCGATGGAACGGCGTTTCACGACATGAAATGGTAGCGCTGTCATTTGGAGTGTAGGGCGCTACCGACGACGCGTCAATGCGCCGTTTCGGCAAAATCATTGCGCGGGCCTGAGCAACCAGTGCGCGAACACGTGGGCTTGGATCACCGCAGCCGCAATGCTGCAACGCGGAATAACGGACGAGCGTTACCCAGCAGCCAGTACCAGATCCTCGAGTTTGCCCTGCTGCCCGAAGGCTAAAAATGCCCTTCATCCTCATATGCCCTATCGTCACGCACAACTCGACCGGCAATGCCCACGCCTCGGCATGAAAATCTGTGCGCGTACCATCTTGCCACCTCGCGATGTTAGCGCTATCATTTTCCGAGTTCCGATCATTCTTACAGCGCCGCGTCCGTCCGATCATGACAAAACCTTTTGAAGCCACGCCATTCAACCGCCTGCTCTTGACCGGCGCCGCGGGTGGTTTGGGCAAGGTGCTGCGCCCTCGCCTGGCCGCGATGTGCAAGACGCTGCGCGTTTCGGACATTGGTGCGATGGACCCTGCCGCCGCGCATGAAGAAGTGGTGACCTGTGATTTGGGCGACGCGGGGGCCGTGCATTCCCTTCTAGCAGGCGTTGACGCTGTCGTGCATCTGGGCGGTGTATCGGTCGAGGGGCCGTGGGGGCCGATCCTAAACGCCAACGTGATGGGCGTGCACAACTTGTACGAAGCGGCGCGTATTCATGGCACCAAGCGCGTGATTTTTGCGAGCTCGAACCACGCGGTGGGCTTCTACAAACAAAGTGATTTCATCGACGCAGACGCGCCGACTCGCCCAGACGGCAATTACGGCTTGAGCAAAGTGTTCGGCGAGCAAGTCTCTCGCTTCTACTTTGATCGCTACGGCATTGAAAGCGTGTGCATACGTATCGGCTCTTCGTTCCCGAAGGCATTGGATCGACGCATGATGATGAGCTGGTTGAGCTATGACGATTTGACCGAACTCATTCGGCGCGGCCTCTTCACGCCCAACGTGGGCCACACGATTGTTTTCGGTGCGTCGGACAATAAAAATCCGTGGTGGAACAACGCCAAAGCCGCGCATTTAGGCTGGACGCCACGTGATTCATCGGAACCATTTCGCGCCGAAGTCGAAGCGCAACCACCCGTGGCCGACAGCGATCCGTTGATGATTTACCAAGGCGGGCGGTTTGTCGCACAGGGGCCGTTTTGATGGGCGAGCTGTTCACGTCTTGTGTCCTCGGCAGGTTCGTCGTGGGTCATGCGCATGACGAAAGATCGAAGCATGAACCCGCAAACTTCGGATTAACGCAATGACCTGCGAACTCATCCTAGACGCACAAAACGCAGTGGGCGAAAGCCCGGTATGGGTTCCGGAGCACAACGCTCTGTATTGGGCGGATATCCCGGCCGGCAAGTTGTGGCGTTGGACCGCCGCCGACGGCAGCACCGATACTTGGCAACTCCCCGAGACGGTTGGCTGCATTGCTCACGTCGCAGGCGATCACTGGGTGGCTGCCGCGGAAACCGGCGTGTTCAGCGTAAAGCTGCTCGACAAAGGCGGCACACATAGCGAACCCTTCGCCACGGTGAGCCACGCTTCAACCGGAATGCGCTTCAACGATGGTCGCTGTGATCGCCAAGGCCGCTTGCTCGCGGGCACGATGTTCATGGACATGTCAGCCGCGAAACGCGTCGGCAAGATTTATCAGTTTAGCGGCGGGGGCAACGCACGCGAGTTGCTAGATGATTTCATCACGCCCAATGGCATGGCGTTCAGCCCCGATGGCCGCACGATGTACCTGTCGGACTCTCATCCAAACGTGCAAACCGTATGGGCGTTTGATTACGACTCCGACACGGGTACGCCGTCGAATCGCCGCGTTTTCGTGGACATGCACGACTATCCCGGTCGCCCGGACGGCGCCGCGGTGGATGCGGATGGTTGCTATTGGATTTGCGGCAATGACGCTGGGCTCGTGCATCGCTTCACGCCCGAAGGAAAGCTTGATCGCTCACTCGCGGTGCGTGTAAAAAAACCTGCCATGTGCGCCTTTGGTGGGGTAAACCTTGATGTACTGTTTGTCACATCCATACGACCATCGGGCGTTGACCTTTCGGATCAGCCGCTCGCGGGGGGCGTATTTGCGCTCAGCCCCGGTGTGCGCGGCTTGCCGGAGCCGAAATTTAAGTTTGCATAGCAACGAAGTAACACCCATCAACAAGGAGAGAACATGAAACTGAAAACAACACTCAATATCGCACTGACCGCAGCGATTGGCGCGGCGCTCGCCTCTACGGTAAGCGCAACGGAATTCCGTTCGGCCGAGGTGCACCCAGATGACTACCCCACCACGCTCGCTGTGAAGCAAATGAGCGAGACGCTCAAAAAACTTACCAACGGCAAGCACAGCATCAACGTGTTTTCAGGGGGCAAACTCGGCAATGAAAAAGACTCCATCGAGCAGACCAAAATTGGCGCGATTGCGATGACGCGTATTAACGTGGCGCCGATGAACAACATCTGCGCGCCGACGATGGTACCGACAATGCCCTTCCTGTTCCGCAGCCCAGAGCACATGCGCAAAGTGCTCGACGGTCCAATTGGCGACGAAATTTTGAAGAGCTGTGAACCGCAGGGCTTCATTGCGCTGGCGTTTTACGACAGCGGCTCACGCTCAATCTACTCGGTCAAAAAGCAAATCAAGTCGCTGGCCGACGTGAAGGGCATGAAGATTCGTGTGCAGCAATCGGATTTGTGGGTCTCGCTCCTTGAGGCGATGGGCGCAAACGCTACGCCAATGCCCTACGGCGAGGTCTACACCGCGCTGAAGACGGGTCTCGTTGACGCTGCAGAAAACAACTATCCGTCCTACGACAGTTCGCGTCACTACGAAGTCGCGAAGTTCTACGCCAAGACCGAGCACTCAATGGCCCCCGAGATGCTGCTGTTCTCGAAGAAGATTTGGGACACTCTCTCGGC
>JAGNQL010000054.1:6234-11584 GCA_017989135.1 Burkholderiales bacterium | reverse complement strand
GCGCGCGCATGCATGTGGCTCGGCATCGCCGGAATGATTGCGCTGATCGGCGCTGTTACGTGGCAGGTCTTTGGCCGGTATGTGCTCAACAACACGCCTACGTGGGCTGAGAGCTTGGCGTTGCTACTCGTGCTGTACGTCACTATGTTAGGTACAGCCGTGGGAGTGCGTGATGCCGGGCACATCGGCCTAGAGTCCATGCTCGTGCTGGCCTCTGAGTCGGTGCGTCTCAAAATGGAATACGTAATTCAGGCGCTCATTTTTCTCTTTGGTGCGGCGATGGCATGGAACTGCGCAGTGTTGGTTGAATCCGTGTGGGCTTACCGTCTACCCACGCTGGGCATATCCGAAGGCTGGCGTTATGTGCCTGCTTCGCTTGCCGGCGTGCTCTTGATGATGTTTTCGGTCGAACACATCCTCGCGTTAGTCAAGGGCGTCGAAGTCGTCCCGGCTTGGGAATAGTAGGAAGAGACGGAACCCCATCATGACAATCCCACTCCTCATCCTCAGCATCAGCTTCACGGTCTTTCTGCTGCTCGGCGTACCCGTTGCGTTCTCGATTGGGCTCGCCGCCCTGTGCACGCTGCTCTACGAAGGCATGCCGCTCGCTGTAGGTTTTCAGCAGATGGTTTCCGGGATGAATATCTTTTCGTTCCTTGCGATTCCTTTCTTTATTTTTGCCGGCGAGCTCATGCTGCACGGAGGCGTCGCGGACAAAATCGTGAACTTCGCGCGCGCGACGATTGGCCACGTACGTGGCGGGTTGGGCATGAGCAACGTACTCGCTTGTACGCTCTTCGGTGGCGTGTCTGGCTCACCGGGTGCGGACGTGTCCGCGATGGGCGCGGTGATGATCCCGATGATGAAGCGCGAGGGCTACCACGCCGATTACGCGGTGAATGTGACAACGCACGCGGCTTTAGTTGGCGCACTGATGCCTACGAGTCACAACATGATCATCTACACGCTTGCGGCTGGCGGAAAAGTGTCGATTGCAGCGCTCATTCTTGCGGGATTGTTGCCCGCACTGATTCTGACCATTTGCAACCTTGTCGCTGCGTATGCGGTCGCAGTGAAGCGCGGGTACCCATCCGGCACGTTTCCCGGCTGGTCGATTGTGGCGCGCACATTTGCAGCCGCGCTCCCAGGGCTTTTTGTAGTCGCGTTGATACTCGTGGGAATCTTATCGGGGGTGTTCACAGCAACCGAATCGGCGGCGATCGCGATTTTGTACACGTTGGCGCTTACGGTGTTTTTGTACCGCTCACTGACGTGGGAGCACTTCATGAAGGCCGCGAGCAAAGCGGTGAAAACCACAGGCACCATTTTGCTGCTGATCGGTATTTCAGGAACGTTTGGCTACCTCATAAGCCTCTACGGCGTTGCCGAGCTCACCGGCAAGGCCTTAGAGAGTCTCACGACGACCCCGTGGTTGATTTTTCTGTTGGTCAATTTGATTCTGTTCATCCTCGGAACCTTCCTCGACATGGCGGCGACGATCTTGTTGTGCACGCCGATCTTTTTGCCAATCTGTATGAAGTTCGGCATGGACCCAGTGCAATTTGGAATGATTCTGTTGATCAACTGCGCGCTCGGGTTGAATACGCCTCCCGTGGGCACAGTGCAGTTCATCGGTTGCACGATTGGTGGCGTATCCGTCGGCCACGTGATGAAAACGATCTGGCCGTTCTATGGTGCGCTCATTGCGGCACTTATGATCGTGACCTACGTCCCCGCGTTCTCGATGTGGCTGCCGGGATTGGTGCTCGGTAAGTAGCCTTCGCCCTATTGCACACCATACTTATTGGGCAGTTTTACGTTCTCTTTCATGTACTGATTCATCGGCAACTTGAACGCGCCGCTCTCGAACCATTTCGCGTAGACCGTCCGAATTTTTCCAGACGTGAACAAGTCCGCTATCGCCACGTCAACAAGTTTGGCAAAAGCCGGATCGTCTTTGCGCAACATGATGCCATACGGTTCCACTGAGAAAAATCTGCCCACAAAATCATACGCCGCAGGGTCTTTCGACTTCGTCGCAAGGCCAATGAGGAGCGCATCGTCGTTAGCGACGGCAATCGCTTCACCGGCCTCCATGCGCTTGAAGCCCTCTGCGTGATCTTTCGCGGTAAGGATGGTGATGCCTAGATTGCGCTCGGTATTGGTTTGACGGAGCACAGCTTCCGTGGTCGTTTTCTCGGTAACGATTACCGTCTTGCCACGCAGATCAGTGAGATCTTTCACCCCAGCGCTTTTCTTGGCCAACAAGCGCGCGCCTGCGACGAAGGTCGTGTAGCTAAACGCAACGTCCTTCTGCCGCGCCACCGTGTTGGTCGTTGACCCGCACTCCACATCGACGCGACCGTCCTTCACTGCGGCGATTCGGTCCGCAGGTTTGAGCGGGACAAGCTTCAACTTTATGTCGGAACGCTTGAGATCAATTTTCACTTGCTCGTAAATTCGCAAGCAGATATCCACAGAATACCCCGCAGCGCCGCCGCCGTCGTTGACGAATGAAAACGGAGAGGAACTCTCTCGGTGTCCGAGCAGAAACTCGCCGCGTTCTCGTATCGACGATAACGTATCGGCATAGGCGCATGCCGCGAACAGACTCAGCACGCATAAACCCGTTACCTTGTAGCAGTTCAAATCACGCACAGAAACGGCTCCTAAGAAAATACTTACGCATTGTCACTCAAAAAGGCCAGAAGCCCTTGCGCTGTCGCAATGCTGACTACTAATGCTCGTCCAAACGAAACGGCGCACCATCACACAAATTTGAGCGCACTTTGCGCGCGTGGTGCATCGGAGTAACGCATAGTCCATGCCAGTAATGGCATCGTCTGCGCAACCAAATGCTCCTACAGTTCGGGCTTCGCATACTGATTTCCAAACTTGCAAATGAACACGAGTACGCCCGGCCTCTCCTACGTTCCCAATAACCCCCAAAGCCCTTGGCAGATGTATCTGCAACAAGTGGACCGCGTCACACCGCATCTCGGCCATCTCGCCCGATGGTCAGAAACACTCAAGCGTTGTAAACGCGTGTTAGCGGTCGACATTCCGATCAACAAAGACGACGGCACCGTCGCCCATTACGAAGGCTTCCGCGCACAACACAATCTTTCGCGCGGCCCAGGCAAAGGCGGCGTTCGCTTTCATCCGGACGTGTCGATTGACGAGGTAATGGCGCTCTCGGCATGGATGACGGTGAAGAACGCCGCGCTCAATCTGCCCTATGGCGGTGCTAAAGGTGGTGTGCGCGTTGACCCAAAACTGCTCACGCGTGGTGAGCTGGAGCGCTTAACGCGCCGCTACACCAGCGAAATTGGCCTCATCATTGGCCCGGATAAGGACATTCCCGCGCCAGACGTGAACACCAACGACCAGATCATGGCGTGGATGATGGACACGTATTCGATGAATGTGGGCGCGACCGCGACGGGCGTTGTTACTGGCAAGCCGATCGCGCTCGGCGGTTCGCTCGGCCGCCGCGAAGCGACGGGGCGCGGCGTCTACATCGCCGCACGTGAAACCGCGCGATCCTTGGGTTTTGATATTGCGGGCTCACGCATCGTGGTGCAAGGATTCGGCAATGTTGGCGGGATAGCCGCAAAACTGTTCAAAGCCGCTGGCGCGAAGATTATCGGTTTGCAGGACGCGAGCGGATCAGTCGCGAACGAAGGCGGCATTGACGTTGATGCCGCGTTTGACTTCGTGGCGCTCGGTGGCAAACTCACCGAATTCAAAGGCGTCACGCCGATCACCGAAGGCGAATTCTGGGCGCTCAAGAGCGACATCTTCGTTCCCGCCGCGCTAGAAAACCAGCTGACGGAAGCTCGCGCGAAAACAATCTCGACCCGATTGGTCGTGGAAGGCGCGAACGGCCCGACCACACCCGCCGCCGACGACATCTTGCATGATCGAAACATCATCGTGGTGCCGGACGTCATCGCTAACGCCGGCGGCGTCACGGTCAGCTACTTTGAATGGGTGCAAGATTTCTCAAGCTTCTTCTGGACGGAGGCCGAGATCAACGACCGCCTGGAGCGCATCATGGTGGAAGCCCTCAAAGCCGTCGTCGCCGCGTCGGAAAAACACAAAGTGTCGCTACGGACTGCAGCGTTCATCATCGCCTGCACACGTGTGCTCGCGGCGCGCGAGCTGCGCGGGTTGTATCCGTAACCCAAGCCGCGGTCGTGAGGCCGGCACTGCCGGCTCCACGAAAAGTGCGCTGCGAGGCAACACAAAACCCAGCACCTGCGACGCGGCGTAGCCGCGAGCGTGCAAAGTGCATTTCAAGGGCCGGCGCGAGCGAACCTCCGTGCCGCGTGAACATCGACATGACGTCAACAGCTTTATGCCGTCAGCGGCTGCCCCTTGGAGGTTTCAGCCACTTTTTTATCTATATCGACTTCAACAAAAAACAGTCCACAAGTCAAGCACAGCCGTCGCTAGACACAAAAATCCAATAGACTCAAACGAAGGCGACCAACGCTGCGGTAAATCGCTGCGCGCGCTCGTTATGCGACCACGGCCGGAAACAAAACATCCGTGAACCCAAACCGTGTCATGTCTTCAATCCGACGCGGATACAGCACGCCATCCAAATGATCGCATTCATGCTGCACGACTCGCGCATGAAAACCATCGACCTCACGCTCGAATTCGATGCCGTGTGCGTCGCGGCCTCGGTAGATCACGCGCTCGAAGCGCGGCACTTCGCCGCGGAGGCCCGGCACGGACAAGCAACCTTCCCAGCCAGCAGATTTTTCGTCGCCAATCGGAACGATTTCGGGGTTGCACAGCACCGTGAAGGGAATGTCTGGCGCATCGGGGTAGCGCGGGTTCTTTCCGGTGCCGCCGAAGATCACGACGCGCAGGTTCACTCCAATTTGCGGCGCGGCGATTCCCGCGCCGCTTGCGGCGTACATCGTCTCGCGCAGATCCGTGATTAGCTCAGTCATCTCCGCGCTTGCGAACATCGCTTCAGGCACCTGCGGCGCAACGCGCAACAAGCGCTCGTCGCCCATTCGCAAAATTTCGCGCACCGCCACGATTACGCCGCCTTCCAATGCAACGCTGATGCTGCGATGATCGTTTGTATGCGTTCGATGCTTTTGTCTAACGTGGCGTTGATCTTGTCGTGCGAAATCGCAGTGGCACTATCGCCACAGCCTGCGGCCCAGTTTGACACGACGCAGAGGTGCGCGTACCGAAGTGATAGCTCGCGTGCCAGCGCCGCTTCGGGCATACCGGTCATACCCACGAGCGTCGCGCCGTCGCGGGCCATGCGTGTAATTTCCGCGGCCGTCTCAAGGCGCGGGCCTTGCGTCGCACCGTACACGCC
>JAGNQL010000054.1:0-6134 GCA_017989135.1 Burkholderiales bacterium | reverse complement strand
GTGGCGCACGGATTCCCGCTTTCATGTATCTCACACGTTTGTTGCAATTGATGTCCGAGCGCGAGGCATCGGATCTGTTCATTTCACCCGGCGCGCCGATTCATCTAAAAATCAACAACGACACGCTGCCGGTCAGCACGCAGATCATCGATGAAGAAACGTCGAAGAAAATTGCGTACGAAGTGATGAGTGAGGAAGAGATCGCGCGTTTCGAGCGCGATTGGGAGATGAACCTTTCTCACGTTGAGCCTGAGTTCGGTAACTTCCGGATAAACGTGATGCGGCAGCGCGGTAACGTTTCGATGGTCGTTCGCTACATCCGAAGCAGCGTACCGTCGTTTGAATCACTTAACTTGCCGCCGGTACTGCTCGACCTTTCCCTTGAACGACGCGGCCTGATCCTCGTGGTCGGGTCAACTGGCTCAGGGAAGTCAACGACGCTGGCCTCAATGATTGATCATCGCAACACCAACACGACCGGCCACATACTCACGGTCGAAGATCCTATTGAATACCTAGTGCGACACAAGCGCTGCGTGGTCAATCAACGCGAGATTGGACACGATACTCGTAATTATGAAAACGCGTTGTCCAACGCCCTGCGCGAAGCGCCGGATTTGCTGCTGATCGGCGAGGTGCGCGACCGCTCCACGATGCAACACGCGTTAACGCATGCGCTCACCGGTAATTTGTGTCTCACGACGCTGCACGCGACCAACAGCTATCACGCCCTCTCACGCATCATCAACATGTATCCGCAGGATGCCCGTTCAGGTTTGCTGGCAGACTTGTCGTATGGCCTCAAGGCAATCATCGGGCAGCGTTTGGTACGGACCAAGAACGGCACGCTGCAACCGGCCGTCGAGATCTTGCTCAACACCAAACTCGTCTCCGAACTGATTGCCGGTGGCGAGATGCACAAGATCAAAGAGGCGATGGAGCAGAGTTTGACGCAAGGCTCTTGCACCTTCGAGCAAGCGCTCTCGAAAATGTATCTCGCGGGCACGATTGACTACGAACAGGCGCTCGCGTCTGCCGACTCACCTACCAACTTGGCGTGGCTGATTAATCAATCCCAGCAAACGATGCAATCCAGCAGCACGCGAAATCGCGCTCATTCAGCGGCAAATTTCGACGATTTTGAGTTGGGTAGTCGCTTACCAGAACGTACACGCTGAGTTTTTCCAGATAAATCAGCGTTGGTTCTCAGACGGCAGATGCTCTGTTTTCGCCAACGATTTACACCGATGAAAGCGGAACGAGTCGATGAAAAACTGTGCTCACCCATGCAGATCCGTGGCAAAAATAGAATCACGCTGAAGTTAATCTGATATCCGCATCCCTTTCTCACACTACCGGCTCCTGCTCCATGACCGCACTGCAACCTCTTACTTTTCCGAACGCCATCCCGCAGGAGCTGGCTACGATCGGCGACTGGTGGCGCTTCACGGTGAGCTCTCTCTCTCGCGGCGAATCGCGGTTTGGCCAAGGCACGCTCGATGCGGGGGAGGACGCGGTGTTTCTCGTCCTCGGTGCGATGCATCTTCCGCTCGACAGCTTCGAGCAAATGAAAGACTTTTCGCTCACAGGCTATGAGCGAAAGCACGTGTTTAATGCGCTCCGAAAGCGCGTGGTCGAACGCGTCCCAACGGCGTACGTGCTCGGATTTGTGGAGCAAATGGGACTGCGCTTTGAAGTAGACGAGCGTGTTTTGATTCCGCGTTCGTTCATCGGCGAACTGCTCGAGAACAGCCTAGCGGACTGGATCGAAGATTCTGAGTCGATTGATAGCGTGCTCGATCTTTGCACCGGCTCCGGCTGTCTCGCGATCCTCGCGGCGCATGCATTCCCGAATGCCGTGATCACGGCCAGTGACATCTCGCCCGATGCATTAGACGTCGCGCGTAGGAACGTTGCCCTGCACGGGTTTGAAGATGACATCGACGTGCTCGAAGGCGATTTGTTCGCAGGCGTTGGAACACAAAAGTTTGACCTCATCCTGAGCAACCCACCCTACGTGACAGCGGAGAGCATGGCCTCGTTGCCGGAAGAATTTCGGCATGAGCCAACGCTAGCGCTGGCCGCCGGCGATGACGGCAACGATGTGCTGCGACGCATACTCACGGAAGCCAAATCGCATCTGAATCCAGGTGGATTTTTGGTGGTGGATATGGGTCACAATCGTGACCTCGTGGAAGCTGCGTTCCCAACGGTGCCGTTCGTTTGGCTCGCAACGGAAGCGAGCGATGGGGGGGTATTTTTGTTGCGCGCCGAGGACCTTGCGTGAAGCGAACGCTAGTGCTTGTCGGAGGTGGGCATGCCCACGTTGAAGTGCTGCGACAACTGGCGCTCAACCCGCCAGCAGACGTTGACGTTGCATTGTTCGATCCCAGCCCCAGCGTTTGGTTTCCGAGTATGTTGCCCGGCGTTATCGCGGGGCACTACGATTCCAATGATGCGAAAGTGAATTTGTGGGCGCTGTGCCAACGTGCGCGCGTTCGTTTCTTTCAAACGCCAGTCACCTCAATCAACGGCAGCACGCAGCGCATCGAAACCGGACTTGGCGAGCGACATCGCTTTGATTTGTTATCGATGGACGTTGGCGGAGTCGCGCACGAACTGCCGGCATCGCCCGGCGCATACGTTGTGGCCGCAAAGCCCTTCGAGCCGCTGCTCGCGGCAATCACCGAGTTCGAAAGCGTGCGTACTGGTGCGCTAACCGTGCGCGTGATCGGAGGCGGTGCCACAGCAGTAGAAATTGCGCTGGCGCTGGCATATCGCTGGCGCGACGCACGAAATCGCCGTGTCGCTATCGTCGCAGCGACTTCACTTCTTAAGGGGTACCCAGCACGCGCGCGCCGCATGGCCCGGCATGCCTGCAAGCGCTTGAATGTCACGGTGCGCGAAGATTCGCCCGTGCAACAAATTGACCCGACGAGGCTGCGTCTCAAGTCCGGCGAACACATCGACACGCAGCTAACGATTCTGGCCACTGGTTATGGCCCCGCCCCGTTGCTATCAAAAACCGTACTTTCCAACACCACTGAGAACAGTGTTACCGTCAACTCACACTTGCAGTGCGCACAATTTCCCAATGTTTTCGCGGCCGGCGACTGCGCGTCAATCACCGGCCTCAGCGTGCCCCAAGCCGGCGTGTTCGCTGTGCGTCAGGGGCCGGTGCTGGCACACAATCTTCTTGCCGCTGCACGTGGCGAATTACTGAAGCCGTACCAGCACAAGGCACAGGCGCTTAGCCTAATCACCCTAGGCGACAAGCGCGCGATAGCCGTGCGTAACGGCCTGTCGGTCGGCGGCGAATGGGCTTGGCGCTGGAAGGACTCCATTGATCGCAAATGGATGAAAAAGTACAGCGCAGGCTAGCCATCACCTTCTATATTGCGCGATCACTAAATGGTGGTTGCGCGCCGTCCTTCGTAGACACAGACACGCCTAATGCTCACCACCGCCGTCGGGTTAAAACTCAGAGGACTTTGGTGGTTTGGCGACGGCTTGATTGTCATCGCTCATTGTGGCCCTAGGATCGCGCTAGAAGCAGTCCGCACTCCGACGGAGCAAATTACAAGCGCGTTTAAGCGATCGCAACTAACGCGTCACTGATCTAGAAGTACACGTCTGCGCTTTCACCCCGTTCGCCATCGCGATTAAGAAAAGCTTGGTTTGAAAACATTGTGCGATACGCGTGAGGACCCAACCCATTTCCGAACCAATGCGCAGCGCTCAGGCGCGGCACAAGGGGTCGACGTGTCTCCCGTGTCGTCCGCGCGAGGAAGTGTGCGCCCATGATTGATCACGCTGCAGGCAAAGTTCAACCTAGCAAAGCCTCGGGGGCGAATGGCCCTCGTAGCGAAAGCGAACTATGCGTGGACCGTATCGACCACATTCGTGGCCGCAAAGCACGCCACCTCACGCCGTTGAAAGCTCAAGAGTTGGGGTCGTGTCTGGTCGCATGGACCAAATTTTTGTGGGCAACGCGGGTTGAAAGCGCAGCCGCTGGGTGGGTTAAGCGGGTTCGGCACCTCGCCAGCAACTGGTGTGCGCGCCTTGCCCGTCATGCGCAAATCGGGAATCGCATCGAGCAGCATGCGCGTGTACGGATGCTGCGGCGCGCCGAACACTTCGCGCTTGTCACCGATCTCAACAACGCGACCGAGATACATCACGCCAACACGATCCGCGATGTGATGCACAACCTGCAAGTTGTGCGAAATGAAGAGATACGTCAGCCCCATTTCGCGCTGCAAGTCTTTCATCAGATTGAGCACTTGCGCCTGCACCGACACGTCAAGTGCGGATGTTGGCTCGTCACAAATCAGAAACTCAGGATTACTTGCTAGCGCGCGCGCAATCGAGATGCGTTGGCGTTGCCCGCCAGAGAATTGATGCGGAAATTTCTCTCCGTCTTTTGCTGTGAGTTTCACGTAACCAAGAAGCTCAGCGACGCGTTTGTCCAGCGCCGCGCCATCGGCAATCAGTTTATGCGTGCGAATCGGCTCGGCGACGATGTCAGCCACGCGCCAACGCGGGTTCAGGCTCGCGTACGGGTCCTGAAAAATCATTTGCACTTTGCGTCGCAACGCGCGCGCTGCATCGTCGTTCGACGTAAGCGCGATTTTCATGTCCTGACCGTCAATGGTCACGCTGCCAGTCGACGCGGCATAAAGCCCCACAATCAGGCGTGCAACAGTAGACTTTCCGCAGCCGGATTCGCCTACAAGCGCGAGCGTCTCACCGCGATTGATATCAAACGACACGTCGCTCACGGCGTGCAAGAAAGTCTGTGGCTTGCGCTCCAGCACACGGTTGAGCCACGGGGCCGAAACGTCGAATGTCTTGCTAACGCTTTTGAGCTGAACGAATGCGGTCATGAACTGAAATCCTATCTTTTCCGTAGAACGGGCACCGCCAGCCCTACGCAATACTTTGACTCGGGTGGCTAGGCCTTTGCCTCATGCAGCCAACACGCCGCCAGCGACGACGCAGCGGGCATCAAATCGGGCCGCACGCTCTTGCATTTATCGAACACTTTTGTGCAACGCGGATTGAAAGCGCAGCCCTGCGGAATGGCGTCGAGTCGGGGCATCGCTCCGTCAATCTGAATCAATCGCTCACGATCGCTTTCAAATTCCGGAATCGAGCCCATCAGGCCCACGGTGTAAGGTTGTTGCGGCTTGTGAATCACATCGGCGACCGGCCCAATTTCGACGACGCGTCCTGCGTACATCACCGCCACGCGATCGGCTGTTTCGGCAATCACGCCCATGTCGTGCGTCACCAGCATCACCGACGTGCCGTGCTCGCGACACAAGCGTTTCAGCAGTGTAATGATCTGCGCTTGAATCGATACGTCCAGCGCAGTCGTGGGCTCATCCGCAATGATGACTTTGGGTTCAGCCGCAAGCGCAAGCGCAATCACAACACGTTGGCGCATGCCCCCAGAAAACTGATGCGGGTAGTGTTCGATGCGTTCGCGCGCAGCCGGAATTCCCACCTCCTCCAGCAGCTTCACAGCACGATCACGCGCCGCATCGCTTCCCAGATCGAGGTGCGTCTGAATCGTCTCGATCAGCTGACGACCCACCGTGTAGAGCGGATTAAGCGAGGTCAACGGATCCTGAAAAATCGCACCAATTTCGCGGCCGCGAATTTTTCGCATTTGCTCGTACGGCAGGTTATCGATGCGTCGGCCGTTGAGAAAAATTTCGCCGCTAGCAATGCGCCCCGGCGGTTCGAGCAAGCCGATGATCGCAGCGCCAGTGAGTGATTTTCCCGCCCCGGATTCACCGACCACGCCCAACACTTCACCTGGCGCGATTGAAAACGAAACGTTATCAACCGCCTTCAAGACACCGCGTCTTGTCGGGAATTCGATGTGCAAATTTTTGACTTCGAGAACGGGTTGCGTCATTGGCGAAATGCTTGAAGGAGAAATTAAAGTATGGAAAGTGGCCCAGAATTTATGGCCGCTTCGGCATTGGGATCGCAACGGGGCGCGGAGGCTCGATTTGCCGAACATCTGCCGGGACGACTTCTGCCTGTGCGGGCGCGCCACTCGTAGGATTAGATCCGGGCACCGCCTCCGCGTGATCGATCACGAGTTCAAAGTCGTGTGCATA
>JAGNQL010000053.1 GCA_017989135.1 Burkholderiales bacterium | reverse complement strand
TCTGAATACGTGCAATACGTTGAGGATTTGATCAATGACCGGCCGCGTAAATCGCTCGACTGGCTGACTCCCCGAGAGTTAGCATCGCTCTTGCACTCCGCCTGCGCACTTTGATGTGGAATCCACCTGTTTGTGAGATGTCGACTATTGCAAAATATTCACTGCGAAGACAACCCAGCGGTCGTTGCGTCTAAAAAGCTGTATACGTGCCTTCGTCTCTACGTTGCAAGCGACACGCTACCGCCCCCGCATAAACAAACTGTCGAGTTCCTTGAGCGTGAGCTGGTACCACGTCGGGCGGCCGTGGTTGCAGGAGCCGGCGCGCTCGGTGGCTTCCATTTCTCTGAGTAGCGCGTTCATTTCGGCCACCGTTAGCGCCCGGTTGGCGCGCACCGCGGCGTGGCAGGCCATCGTGGAGAGCAGTTCGTCGCGTCTTGATTCGATGACGGCGCTGACGCCTAATTCATCCAGCTCTGCCAACACGCCGTGCAGCAGCGCTTCCGGCGCGGCGTCGGCCAACAGCGTGGGAATGCTTCGCAGCGTCAGCGCGCGAAGGCCCACGATGCTGATGTCGAATCCCAACGCGTTCAACGTTTCGCGGTGCGTTTCGGCTGTGGCGACTTCTTTTTCGCTCGCGTTGATCACGCTGGGAATCAATAGGCGCTGCGTGGCAAGGCCATTGTCTGCGGTGGCCGTCGCCGCTTGCGCCTTGAGCCCTTCGTACACGATGCGTTCGTGCGCCGCATGCATATCCACGAGCACCAAGCCTGCCGCGTTTTGCGAGAGGATATAGACGCCGTGCAACTGCGCCAGCGCGAAACCCAGCGGGTAGTCGCCTTGCGGTAACGGTTGCGCCATTTGTTCGGCAGGAGCACCAGGCGCGTAGTCCACTCTCGTGGCGTCCGACTGCGGCGCAAAGAAATATTGGCTGATGCGCTCGGAAACGCCGGGCACGGTTTCCGGGCGAGAGGTGGGATACGCAGCGTAATTTGCGAGCGGCATCTGTGTAGGCTCGGCTCCGGCTGCAACGGGTGTTGCAATTGCATTCGCATCGGCAGGCGCCACGCGATCACCAAACAATTTTTGCGCCGCCGATACCGCAGGCTGCGAGGCCGCATTTCCACTCATCGCCCGATCTACCGCGCGGCGCACGAACTGATGCACGGCTTGCGAATCGCGGAAACGCACTTCGGTTTTCGCTGGATGCACGTTTACGTCGACGGCGCGCGGATCGAGCGTGAGCTTCAATACGAACCCTGGTGCCGCGCCGCCGTGCATTTGGTCGCGCAGCGCATCGCGTATCGCGTGCAGCACTACCTTGTCACGCACCCAGCGGCCATTGACATACAAATGCTGCGCGTCGCGATTGGGCACCGAACTGTTGGGCTTCAACACAAAACCTTGTAGCGCTAACACGCCGCCGTCTGCAGCAATCGGCATCGCGGCGTTAACCCATTCTTGCCCGAGTACGGCCGCCACACGCGCGGGCCAGGCTTGCGCTGGCCAGCGATGCACAGCGCGACCGTTGTGCGTGAGCTGCAAAGCGATGTCGTTGCGCGCCAACCCGAGGCGACGCACGGCATCCAAGCAATGCGCGTATTCGGTGGATTCGGACTTGAGAAAGCGACGGCGCGCGGGCGTGTTGAAAAACAACTCGGCCACGTTTACCGTCGTGCCTACGCGCGCACTCACAGGTTCCGGCGGATCAATTTGCCCGCCTTCAACTTTCAATCGAAACGCGCTGGTCGCGCCCATCGGGCGACTCGTGATCGCCAACCGCGCGACCGACGCAATCGACGCCAGCGCTTCGCCGCGAAAGCCAAAACTCACCACCGATTCAAGATCATCAAACGACGCAATTTTCGATGTGGCGTGACGCGCAATAGCGAGCGGCAGTTCGTCTTGCGCGATGCCACGCCCATCGTCGGTCACTTGCATCAGCACCGCGCCGCCGCCTGTGAGTTCAACATCAATGGAGCGCGCGCCACCATCGACTGCGTTTTCCAAAAGTTCTTTGAGCGCAGCCGCAGGCCGCTCGATCACTTCGCCTGCAGCAATCTGATTAACCAGATGATCGGGCAGGGTGCGAATGTGTCGCGCTTCGTGTCTCAATTCGGCGACACGTACTGGCGCGCCGTCCTCTGGCACAATCGCGCCCGCAACAGTGCTACCCACGAGTTGCGATGATTTAAGAAGCTCGTCCGCTGAGGCGGGTTCGAATTTAGGAGGCGCGTTCACGCGTTGAATTGTATGCGGCTAAATTTTCGTTCGACGGTGATGATGGGGGCCTTCTGCGCCGCGCTGCCTCCGATTGCGTTGGCGCAACCGCCAGCCGCGCTCGCGCCACCACCTGCGATGAGAGTCGATGGTGTGCCGGTCGTATCGCAAAGCTTGGCCGACGAGATTGCGCCGTATGGAGAATTTAAGCCGACCAGATTCGTCGCGTGGCATCCGCTGCTGCAAGACATGCTCATCATGCGCCGCGCAGGCAATACCAATCAGCTTTTCTTGCAAGCTGACCCAATGGGCAAGTCGGTGCAGCTCACCAAAGGCAAAGAGCCCGTGCGCGCAGCGAGCTATGAGCCCAAACGCGGTGATTACATCCTAATATCGCGAGATAGCGGCGGCGACGAAGCGGCGCAAATTTACAAGCTTGATCCTAAAACCTTGCAGGAAACGCAGGTCACACCCAGTGGCGAGCGCCACGCGTTGGGGCCGTGGAACACCGCGCAAGATAAGGTGATTATCTCGTCCACTGCGCTTGATCGAAACGGTAAGCGCGAGCAGGCAGCCGTTGATGTGTACGCCATCGATCCGCTACAGCCAGAGGCGCGCTTCAAGCTCGCCTCACTGGCTGGCGCGGGTTGGCGTGTGGTGCGCTGGTTGGATCGCGATAACCGCATTATCGCGAGCGAATACGTTTCGTCGACCAATAGCAAAGTGTGGTCGATTGATTTAGCGACTGGCAAGAAGACGGACATCGGTACAGGCGAGGCTGAGCCCGACGAAGACACAACAGACAGATGGCTGTATCGCAAGCGATTTGACGGGGACTTCGCGAAGCTCTCGCGCGTCGATGTGCGCACAGGTGAGCGGCAATGGGTGACCAAGGACTTCGAAAACGATGTGGATTCTTGGTCAGTCGCCAAGGGGGGCAAACGCATTGCAGCGCTGGTGAATGCCAATGGCCACGCGCAATTGAAATTGTTCGACGGCGAACTGAAGCCATTGCCCGTTCCGATGTTGCCGTCGGGCTTGATCTCTTCGGTCAGTTGGCATCGGAACGGGCGCGATCTTGCGCTCGCCATTGAATCGGCGGAGTCACCGGGCGAGGTGTTTTCGTTGGATGTTGAAAATGGCGCAGTGACTCGCTGGACGCAGCACCCAGTGGTAGCCGGCGTCAAGCGTCCCTTCGTTGAGGCCGAGCCGATCATTTGGCGCAGCTTTGACGGCATGAGCATCACGGGATTTATGCACCGTCCCAACCCTGGACAATTTCCAGGCAAAAGACCGGTCATCATCTCGATTCACGGGGGGCCGGAAAGCCAGTCAAGGCCGGGTTTTCGCGGACGCAGCAATTACTGGATGAACGAGCGCGGCTACGCGATGATTTATCCGAACGTGCGTGGCTCATCGGGCTTTGGTAAACGCTTTCTCGAGGCCGATAACGGCAAAAAGCGCGAAGACTCGGTCAAGGATATCGGCGCACTCCTAGACTGGATTCATGCCCAACCAGACCTCGATCCGACGCGAGTAGCGGTGATGGGTGGTAGCTACGGTGGGTACATGGTGCTCGCATCCGCGACAACCTACGGTTCTCGCCTCTCGGCGGCGTTCAACTCGGTGGGGATTTCACACTTCGTAACATTTCTGGAAAACACTGAAACCTACCGACGAGACCTCCGCCGAAGTGAGTACGGCGACGAACGCGATTCGGATATGCGCAAATTTCTCGACAGCATTTCCCCGTTGACGCATGCTCACAAAATCAAACTACCGCTGATGGTTTCGCACGGGAAGAATGATCCCCGCGTACCTTACACAGAGGCCGAGCAGATAGTGAAAAAGGTTCGTGCGAATGGCTTGCCTGTTTGGTACTTGCTGGCGGAAGACGAAGGGCACGGATTTGCCAAAAAGGCCAATGCGGACTATCAGTTCGCCGCGATGACAAGCTTTTATGGAAAATTTTTGGAAAAGCGACCGACGCTACAGTGAGCGGATTCTCTCCAATCTCACGCGAAGTTCGCTACATCGTTAATTTCGTTTAAACGACCGAAGGTGAGCGCAACGTGAACCGCTTAAGTCGTAGACGACAACTTGGCGCCGCTAGACGAAGCGAGCACGAACGACTGAGACCGTGCTTACTAAGTCGCCTCGACACGAGCATTTTCCGCATCGCTTAGCTGAACACCACCGTCTTGTTGCCGTTTAAAAGCACACGGTGCTCTGCATGCCATTTCACTGCTCGCGAAAGCGCCGTGCACTCCAAATCACTGCCGGCAACCGTCAGCGCCTCAGCACTCATCGAGTGGTTTACACGCGCAACGTCCTGCTCGATGATCGGGCCCTCGTCTAGGTCGGTTGTGACGTAATGTGCCGTGGCGCCGATCAGTTTGACGCCACGTTCGTGTGCTTGATAGTAAGGACGCGCGCCCTTGAAGCTAGGCAAAAATGAGTGATGAATATTGATCGCGCGGCCATTCAGGTACTCGCACAGGCTTGGCGATAACACTTGCATGTAGCGCGCAAGCACGACAAGATCAACCTGCTTCTCAGTGATGATTTCGCGCAACTTGCCCTCTTGAACGAGTTTGGTGTCTGCGGTGACAGGCAAGTGGAAAAACGGGATGTTGTAGCTCGCGGCAAGCTGGTAGTAATCCATGTGATTGCTCACAATCGCAGGTATGTCGATTGGCAATTGCCCGCACTTGTGGCGGAACAGTAGGTCGTTCAAACAATGCCCTTGTTTCGACACCATGATGAGCGTGCGCACACGCGTTGCGGTGGCCACAAATGTAGCCGCCATCGCCATCTCTTTGGCAACGGTCTCGAAGCGTTCACTCAAGGCGTTCGCGGACAGCGAGGTGTCGCTTACCTCGAACTGCACACGCATGAAAAAGCGATTGGTCCCCACGTCGTCAAACTGCGCGGCCTCAAGAATGTTGGCACCTTGTTCGACCAAAAAGCCCGAAACTCGGTGAACGATGCCCGGACGATCGGGACAGGAGAGCGATAGAACAAATTGCGGTTTCATAGGGACGGTGGAAGTTACTGGTGCGGGCTTTGCCGCAAAGGTTGCTTTATAGGCGGGATTAAATCGTGCCAGGTCGGCGCAACAACTGCCAGCGAAAAAAGGCAGCAATCGATTTGCCGTCTGTGATCCGATTGTCGGCAATCATCGCCGAAATTTCATCTGGCGTCGCGGCAAACAATTCCAGAAATTCGTCTTGGTCGAGCTTTGCGTCACCTTGCACCAAACCATTGGCGTGAAAAAGATGAATCACTTCATCGGCATACGCAATCAGGGGGTGCATGTGCCCGAGCGTATGCCATGAGCGCGCCCAATAGCCCGTCTCTTCTTTGAGCTCACGTTGAGCGCAGACAAGAGGGTTTTCATTGGGATCGAGTTTGCCCGCTGGAAATTCGATGATGACTTCGCCCACGGGGTAACGAAATTGACGCTCCAACAGCAGGCGACCATCTTCAAATTCCGCAACGATGCAGGCGGCACCTGGATGCTTGATGTATTCGCGCGTCGCTTGGCGCTCGTTCGGAAGCGTGACCGTGTCGCGTACAACGTGGAGCAAGCGGCCGTTGAAAATCTCTTCTCGCGACACGAAATGTTCGATCAAATGCGACTCGTCTCGCGTCGGCGCTTCCGTGCTTAGATTGGCGTCGTCACGCTTCACAGCCAATCCTTCGCAATGAGAAAGTCCGTGTACAGCGCCGCCTCGGGCGTGCCGCCTTCGGGCTTGTAGTTGTAGCGCCAACGCACCTCCGGCGGCATGCTCATAAGAATCGCTTCCGTTCGCCCGTTTGACTGCAAACCAAAGTGTGTGCCGCGATCCCACACGAGGTTGAACTCAACGTAGCGGCCACGACGATAAAGTTGCCAATTACGTTCGCGCTCGCCGTACGGCGTGTCGCAGCGTGCTTTGAGAATCGGCGCGTAGCCCGGCACAAAGTGCTCACCGACCGAACGCATCATCGCAAAGCTTTGCTCGAAACCGAGTGCGCTGAAATCGTCAAAGAACGTCCCGCCAATGCCGCGCGGTTCGTTGCGATGCTTCAGGAAAAAATACTCGTCACACTGCTTCTTGAAGCGCGGGAATAAGTCACTCCCGAACGGCTCACACGCCGCCTTGCTTTGCGAGTGCCAGTGCACGGCGTCTTCTTTGAAGCCGTAATACGGTGTCAAGTCCATCCCGCCGCCGAACCACCACACGGGTTCGCCGTCTTTCGGTCGTGCGATGAAAAATCGCACATTCATGTGTGTTGTCGGTGCGTACGGGTTGCGCGGATGAATCACCAGCGATACGCCCATCGCCTCCCAAGGCGCGCCCGCAAGCTGCGGTCGTTGCGCGGTGGCCGATGGTGGCATGCTCGTGCCCAACACGTGCGAGAAATTCACGCCACCGCGTTCGATGATACGACCGCCCTCAATCAAGCGCGATATGCCACCGCCGCCTTCGGGGCGTTGCCATTCATCACGAATGAACGGGCCGCCGTCAATCGCTTCGAGCGCGGAGACGATGGACAGTTGCAGGCCGACCAGAAACTCGTGAACGCGCGCAACATCGTCGCGCGACACGGGACTTGAATTCGCGTTACTCATCGTTCTTTCACCACACTAGCGTTGTTTGATCGCGCGCCAGCCAATGTCGCGGCGCAGCTGCATACCGTCAAACCGAATACCGTCGGCGACTTCGTATGCGCGCTTCTGCGCGATCTTCACCGTGTCACCGAGCGCAGTGACACACAATACGCGACCACCCGCGACAACGACATCGCCGTCGCTCACCGCAGTGCCCGCATGAAATACATGCGCATCGTCATGCTTCGCGCCGAGCCCGTGAATGACGTCACCCTTGCGCGGATTGTCCGGGTAGCCGTGCGCCGCCATCACCACGCCGAGTGCCACGCGGCGATCCCATTCGGCGTCCACGGTGTCGAGCGTTCCGTTGATGCCATGTTCAACGAGATCGACCAGATCGCTCTTTAGGCGCATCATGATCGGTTGCGTTTCCGGGTCACCGAAACGGCAATTGAATTCGAGCGTTCTGGGATTTCCGTGCGCGTCGACCATCACTCCGGCGTACAAGAAGCCGGTGTACTGAATGCCGTCTTTCGCCATCCCGTTCACGGTCGGCAAAATTATCTCGCGCATGATGCGCGCATGCAGCGCTGGCGTCACAATCGGCGCTGGTGAATACGCGCCCATGCCGCCCGTATTGGGGCCAGCGTCGCCGTCGAGCAGGCGCTTGTGATCTTGGCTTGAGGCCATCGTCAGCACATTGCGACCATCCACCATCACGATGAAACTAGCTTCCTCTCCGAACAGGCACTGCTCGATCACGACGCGTGCACCAGCCGCGCCGAACGCGTTGTCCGCGAGCATCATGTCGATGGTCGCGTGCGCCTCGTCGAGCGTCGCGGCAACAACGACGCCCTTGCCCGCCGCCAGACCATCGGCTTTGATGACAATCGGCGCGCCCTTCTGGTTCACGTACGCATGCGCTGCGGCCGCATCGGTAAATGTCTCGTATTCGGCCGTCGGAATGCCGTGACGTTTCATGAACGCCTTGGCGAAATCCTTCGACGATTCGAGCTGCGCAGCGGCTTTGGTCGGGCCAAAGATCTTCAAGCCCTCCGCGCGAAACGCATCGACCACGCCAGCGGCGAGTGGCGCTTCTGGCCCCACGACCGTCATGCCGACCTTTTCGTTCTTCGCCAGCGCGAGCCATTGCTCCACGCTGTTGGCCAATGCGTTTTCGCAGTTGTGCTCCGTGGCGCTGCCCGCGTTACCGGGAGCGACGATCACGTTCTGCACGCGCGGGCTTTGCGCAAGTTTCCAAGCGAGCGCGTGTTCGCGTCCGCCGGAGCCGATGACTAATACTTTCAACCTAAATCCTCTTAATGGCGGAAGTGACGAACGCCCGTCGTGACCATCGCCACGCCTCGCTCGTTGGCGGCATTGATGACCTCTTCGTCACGCATGCTGCCGCCGGGTTGAATCACGGCAATCGCACCAGCGTCCGCCAGCACATCAAGACCATCGCGGAACGGGAAGAAGGCGTCGCTTGCCGCCACCGACCCGACGAGCGTCAGGCCAGCGTGTTCGGCCTTGATCTTTGCGATGCGGGCCGAATCTAAACGGCTCATTTGGCCTGCGCCTATCCCTAGCGTTTGTCCGTCTTTGGCGAACACAATCGCGTTGGACTTCACGAAGTGCGCGACCTGCCACACAAACTGCATGTCTTTCAACTGCTGCGCGCTCGGCGCTTGGGTCGTCACGACTTTCAGTGCGTCGGGATTGAGTTTGTGTGTGTCTGGACTTTGCACCAGCAAGCCGCCGCCCACGCGCTTCATTTCCAATGCATTGGCACTCTCATAGAGCGACTTCAGCGGTACAGTAAGAACGCGCACATTCGTTTTCTTGGCGAGCAGTTCCAGCGCGTCTGCCGTGTACTCTGGCGCGATGAGCACTTCGAGGAATTGCTTGCTCACTGCTTCGGCGCAGGCCGCGTCGACGGTGCGATTGAATGCAATGATGCCGCCAAACGCGGAGGTCGGATCGGTCGCCAATGCGCGGTTGTACGCAACGAGAGGCGTGTCGCCAAGCGCGACTCCACAAGGATTCGCATGCTTCACGATCACGCAGCAAGTTTCCGCGAACGAGCGCACGCATTCCCATGCGGCATCGGCGTCGCCGACGTTGTTGTACGAGAGTTCTTTGCCTTGCAATTGCGTGTACTTCGAGAGTGTGCCAGCGGCCGGCGTTTCGTCGCGATAGAACGCAGCGCTTTGATGCGGGTTCTCGCCGTATCGCATGTCTTGCGCCTTGGTCCACTGCATCGTGAGCACATCCGGGTAGGCGCGTGGTTCGCCTTCGAGCTCGCGACAGGTTAAGTAGTTGCCAATCGCGGCGTCGTACGCGGCGGTGTGCGTGAAGGCTTTTTTCGCGAGCGCGAAACGCGTCTTCCGCGAGAGTGCGCCTGCATTGGCTTTCATCTCGTCAGCGAGACCAGCGTAATCACCACTGTCGACGACGATGGCTACGCCTTCCCAGTTTTTCGCCGCAGCGCGCACCATCGTCGGGCCGCCGATGTCGATGTTTTCAATCGCGTCTTCGAGTGAACATCCGGGTTTCGCGACCGTTTCGCGGAATGGATAAAGATTGACGACGACCAAATCGATCAGCGGAATATTTGCCGCCGCCACCGCGCTCATGTGCTCGGGTAACAAGCGATTGGCGAGGATGCCCCCGTGCACTTTGGGGTGCAGCGTCTTCACGCGTCCGTCGAGCATTTCTGGGAAGCCGGTGTAATCGCCGACGTCGATCACTTTCAGTCCCGCATCGCGAATGAGCTTTGCAGTGCCACCCGTGGATAAGAGTTCAACGCCGTGCGCGGCGAGCGCTTTCGCGAAATCGAGAAGGCCGGTTTTGTCAGAAACTGAAAGGAGGGCGCGTGTGATATTTCGCGCGTCGTTGGGTGTAGGGGTGTGACTCATACCGTGGGCTTAATTTTGTATTTGTCGAGTTTGGCGCGCAGCGTGTTGCGGTTGATGCCGAGCATGCCTGCGGCTTCTGATTGGTTGCCGCGCGTACGCACGAGCACGTCCGATATCAGCGTCTTTTCAACACTGCCGATGACCAATTCGTAGAGATTGTCGGCGGGCTCGCCGTCGAGCTTGGCGAGGTATTCGCTGAGCGAATTCGTGACCGCATCAGCAATGGCGGCGTGGCCATTTAGTTTCGAGCGTTTCATTGTTTTTGTTTTCCGGTTTAGTTTTTTGTATCGTGTTTCAAATTCAGTGCAGCGGAACCAACTCCGGGAGCGGTTGATTCATCGTGTAAGCGGTCAATGGCAAGCGATCAAAGTCGTCTGCCAGTTGCGAAAAGTAGGTGCCCACGGCGGCCAGTTGCTCAGCGCTGCCAGAGAGCACGTTCAGAGCGTCGCGAAACGCCTCGCCACCAGGCAAACCTTCGGTGTACCAGCCAATGTGTTTACGTGCGCTGCGCACACCGCTCCACTCGCCGTAGAGTGTGTAGTGATCTTCAAGATGCTCACGCATCAGCATCGCAACTTCATCAACGCGAGGCGCAGCGGGCAAGTCGCCGTGCGCGAAGAAATGCTCGGTATCGCGAAAAATCCACGGCCGCCCCTGTGCCGCGCGACCGATCATCACGCCGTCCGCGCCGGTGTAGGCCAGCACCGCGAGCGCTTTTTGCGGCGAATCAATGTCACCGTTCGCGATCACCGGAATCTTCACGGCCGACTTCACGGCTTTGATGCTGTCGTACTCGACGGTGCCGTCGTCAAAGCCGCAGGCACGCGTACGGCCGTGTAGCGTGAGCGCTTGAATGCCGGCGCTTTCGGCAATGTGCGCAATGCGAATCGCGTTGCGATTGTCAGGGCTCCAGCCGGTGCGAGTCTTCAGCGTCACGGGCACGTCGACGGCGCGCACGACGGCGTCGAGAATGCGGGCCACCAGCGCTTCATCGCGCAACAACGCGGAGCCCGCGTCTGCCTTGCATACTTTTTTCTTCGGGCAGCCCATGTTGATGTCAATGATCTGCGCGCCGCGCGAGACATTAAAGCGCGCCGCGTCGGCCATCATCTCTGGATCGTTCCCTGCGATTTGCACAGCGATCGGCGCTTCTTCGCCGTCGTGATTCATGCGGTGCATGGATTTGGGTGTCTGCCACAGCTCAGGGCGCGACGCCACCATCTCGCTCACCGCGTATCCGGCGCCGAATTGCCGACACAATTTGCGAAACGGGCGATCCGTGACCCCAGCCATCGGCGCGATCACGAGCCGATTTTTGAGGGAATAAGGGCCGATGCGCAACATGTGAGCAGAATTTTTCTGGAAGGGGAGAGGCGGGCTGGAGAGAAATTATAGCCGCATTTTTGCCTGAAAATTAGGCAAGACATAGGCACGAGGTGTACACACTTTCGCTGCGAGGAACTTCTCGAAAGTGCTCACGAAAGGAGTGTCTTACAGCTTTATGGGCGAAACGACTGTTTATTGGCGCATTCAGCCGATTTAGTCGTAATGTCGACTAATCTATAAAAGTCGACGAAACGACCGCCAGCTAGTCGTTACAGCCAAAAAGCCAATACTTTTAGTCACGGTAAAGGTCGCCGTCGGAAGGCGTACGGCCAAACCATGCGTTAGAACGCGCTAGCTCAGCGCCAAATGCCGAACCAATTCGCGTCGTAGTGGTGGCAGCATTTGGACGGCCGTAAGACCGAGGCCGCGAGGCACGTCAAACAACCAGCCGCCGCGATCGAAGCCGTACGCGAGCATTCCAGTGAATCCAATCCGCGCTACGCGGTCCGGGCCGCGTTTGCGTGCGAACTTCGCAAGCGTCGGCGCGATGCTGTCCGTGTTGCAATCACCCGCGTGGCTGAAGAGTTCCGCGAGGTCTTGCGCGTCGCGCAGACCCAGGTTGAGACCTTGCGCAGCGGCCGGATGTAGTCCTTGTGCGGCGTTACCGAGCGCCACAATCGCGCCGCTCGCGCGGGGCTCGACAAAGCGCCACACGAGCGGGTAGCTCGTGGCTGTCGCGGTGATCGTGAGTGCGCCCATGTTGGGGCCGAACGCGGCGTTGATTTCATCACGCAGCGTCGTCTGATCGAGCTGCAACAAACGCTCAGCTTCGACGCGTGGTCGCGCCCAGATTACGGTCCATTCTTTGTCAGCGCGCGGCACTAGCGCAAGCGCGCCGCCCGCCGTGAAACGTTCGAACGCGACGCCGGGGCGCGGTTTGGTGGGCGATACGCGGGTGATAACAGCCATTTGCCCGGAATCACGCTCCAGGCGCTTGAAATCGTTCACCAAGTCCGAGCCCGCGCCATCGGCGAGCACTACACAGTCCGCGCGTAATTGCTCGCCGGACTCAAGGCGCACGACGGCGTGCCGCGCGACGTGCTCCACGCGCTGTGCTTTCGCGCCGTAGAGGATGTGAATGTTCGCAGCGTGGATCGCGTTGTCGAGCGCGGTTTTGATTGATGGGTACGGCGTTGCCGCGCCAAGCTCGGTGGCTCCGACGTCGTCCGCCGTCAAGCGCAACAAGCCAAACGCGCCGCGCTGGCTCACTTCCACGTCGACGATGGGCGCACGTTCCGTCGGCGGGACCGTCACATTCAGCCGCGTCAGGAATCGCCACGACGCAGCGGAAAGCGCGATGTTGCGATCGCTGAACACGCGCTGTTCGCGCGGCGCCGCTTCGAGCACCGTGATGTCGTCCGTGATGCCGCGGGCTTTCAGCGCGAGCGCTGCGGCAAGCCCGACGGGGCCGCCACCCACGACGAGAAATTTCATGGACGACATAGCGTCAACGCGCTACCGCGCGCACGCCGCCTCAACCTCGGCCACGGTTTTCGGCGTGGTGATGGTTAGGTTTTCGTTGCCATCTTCGGTGATGAGCACGTCGTCTTCTATGCGAATGCCGATGTTCCAGAAGTGCTCCGGCACGTTGGCGCCTGGGCGAATATAGAGGCCCGGCTCATTGGTGACGACCATGCCCGGCTTCAAGGTTTGCCACACGCCCTGTTTGCGGTAATCGCCCGCGTCGTGCACGTCCATGCCGATCCAATGCCCCGCGCGGTGCATGTAGAACTGCATGTAGGTTTTTTCTTCGAGCATTTGATCGAGGCTGCCTTTGAGCAAACCTAAATCGAGCATGCCTTGTGAGAGCACGCGGGTCGCAACGTCGTGATACTCGTTGAACGGCTTGCCGGGTTTGAGCGACTCCATGCACGCTAGCTGCGCGTTGAGCACTGCTTCATATACGTCGCGCTGCGGCGCAGTGAATTTGCCGTTAACCGGGAACGTGCGTGTGATGTCGCTCGCATAGCCCGCGTATTCGCAGCCCGCGTCGATCAGCAACAAATCGCCGTCTTGCATTTTGCGATTGCTGTCGTTGTAGTGCAAAACACACGCGTTCGGGCCGCTGGCCACGATATGGTTGTATGCCGGTGCACGCGATCCTTGGCGAATAAATTCGTGCGCGAGTTCGGCCTCGACGTGATATTCAAATTGCCCCGGCCGTGCGGTGCGCATCGCACGCGCGTGGGCCTGCGACGAAATTTCAGCCGCACGACGCATCAAATTAATTTCATGCGTGTCTTTGATCAGACGCATTTCGTCGAGCGTGGCGCGCACGTCGATGACGGAGGTCGGCGCAGAGACGCCCGTACGGGCTTGACCGCGTACGGCGTTGATCGCGGCGGCAATTTCTGCGTCCCACGCGGCGCCCGAGCCGACGGGCGTGTGAACCGCGCGCTTATCCGCCATCAGTTTTGGTAATTCTTCTTTCAGCGATTCAATCGGCAACGCTTCGTCAAACCGGAAAATTTCACGCGCAGCGTCCGGGCCGTAGCGATACCCGTCCCAAATTTCGCGCTCTAGGTTTTTCTCGCGGCAAAAGAGAATCGCCTTCTTATTCGCGCCGCCGACGAGCACCAACACGCTTTCTGGCTCGGCGAAGCCGGTCAGGTAATAAAAGTAGCTGTCGTGGCGATACAAGTAGCCGGTGTCGCGATTGCGAAGCACTTCGGGCGCGGTGGGGATGATGGCGATATCGTCGCCGATGGCGGCGAAAAGGCGCTCGCGCCGTGAAACGTAGGGAGAGCTGTCGACCAGTGCATTCATGGTGATGACAAAATAGCGCGATGGAAGAAGCAAACGATTATAGGTTTGGCCCGGTCCTCACGCCGGAGCCTAGTGAACAAGACGCAGCGCCAGTCGAGGCAGAGGCAACGCCTGTGCAGGACGACATCGTCGCTGCCGCCGAGGCAAAGCCCTCGGTAAAGCCCGCGCTGCGCGACGAATATCGCGCGAAACGCGAGGCGCTATCCGAGAAAGAGCGCAACGCCGGCACTCGCCGCATCATCGAAAAGCTCCTGCTACACCCGGACGTGCATCGCGCGAAAACGGTGCTGCTTTACGCGAGCTACGGCAGCGAAGTGGCGACCGATGATTTGTGCAAGGAGCTTCTAAAGCGCGGCAAAGCGGTCGCTTATCCGAAGATCACCTCTGTGGCGGGCTTGATGACGCTATGGCGCATTCGCAATCTCGACGCACTGATTCCACACAAACACGGCATTCGCGCGCCCGACGTGACGCGCTCCGCGCCGATTGAGCCGATTAACGTTGATTGCGTGATTTATCCCGGTGTGGCGTTCACTAAGGGGCTGTCGCGGCTCGGGCAAGGCGGCGGTTATTACGACCGGTTGTCGACGAAGATTGCGGACAACAGCGCGCGCATTGGCGTGTGTTTCGAAGCGCAAATTGCCGATGAATTGCCGCAAGAAGAATTCGATGCGAAGATGCATTGGGTCGTCACGGAAGCTACGGTTTATCCGTTTGTGCCCGATCCGCCCGTGATCGTGCCGGTAGCTGTGCCAGCTGCGGTGGGCGTTGAAGGCGAGATCGCGCCGACGCCAGCCCCCGTCGCTCCCGATGAACCCGTCGCTGCCGCAGCAGAAGAACCCAAGGACACCCCATGACCGCCATTCGCATCGACGGCAACGTACTCGCCGCCAAAGTTCGTGACCGCATCGCTGCCGACGTAACGGCGCTCAAGGCGCGCGGCATCACGCCCGGCCTCGCCGTCGTGTTGGTCGGCGAAGACCCCGCGTCGCAGGTCTACGTGAGGAACAAGGTTGCGGGCTGCGCCAAGGTCGGCATGCACAGCGTCATGCACAAGATGCCCGCGAGTACGACCGAAGCGGAACTCCTCGCGGTGATCGACGCGCTCAACAAAGACGCGAGCATTCACGGCATCCTCGTGCAGCTGCCGCTGCCGAAACACATTACCGAAAAGAAAGTGCTCGAAGCCGTAGCCGCGCACAAAGACGTGGATGGTTTTCACGTCGAGAACGTCGGTGCGCTCATGATTGGCGAGCCGCGATTCGTGAGCTGCACGCCTGCGGGTTGCATGGAAATGCTCAAAGACATTGGCCTCGCAAACCTGCGCGGCATGCATGCCGTCGTGGTGGGCCGCAGCAACATCGTCGGCAAACCGATGGCGATGCTTCTTCTGCACGCCAACGCGACCGTCACGATTTGCCATTCCGGCACGGCTGATCTTATCGCGCAATGCCGCCAAGCCGACATCCTCGTCGCAGCCGTCGGCAAGCCGCGCTTCATCAAGGCTGACATGGTCAAGCCAGGCGCTGTCGTGATCGATGTCGGCATCAATCGACTGCCGGAAAGCGAAGGCGGCAAGCTCGTCGGCGACGTCGATTTCGACTCCGTGAACGAAGTTGCGGGTTACCTAACGCCCGTCCCCGGCGGCGTGGGGCCGATGACCATTACGATGCTGTTGCAGAACACTTTGGTGGCGGCTGGGCGGGTGTAATTCGCTGCGCAACGGCGATGAAAATCAAATGCCTCTTTTGTGACGCCATGATTCTGCCGGAGACGGCGGAGCGGAACGGTGGCCTTTGCGCGCGATGCGCGACTGATGGCCGTCCCGTAGAGGCTGTGCCGCTATTCGTTCGCGATCGGGTGCGCCGATTCGGTAAGAAGAACCCAGAGGTCATGAATTTGCCATTCTGGTTCTACATGATCGGGTACGGTGGTTCGGCCTATGGCGCATATGACCTCGTGTTTGGTTCACGGCCCGAGCGACGGGAGCATCCAATATGGTGTTTTCGGCGTTTTGGTCAGTCACGCACCGAAGTGCCTGCACGTGAGATAGTCGTCCTCATCGGTGGAGAGCATGAAGACTCGTACGACGATGATTTCTGCATCTACAACGACGTAGTCGTTATGGACGCCGATTCAGGCGGCAACACCATCTATGGATATCCGCGAATTGACTTCGCGCCAACGGACTTCCATAGCGCAACGCTGGTCGGCGACGAAATTTTTATCGTCGGGGGGCTTGGATACGGGGACGATAGAAAGGCGGACAGAACGCCCGTCTACCGGCTCGACCTCTCCACCATGCGAATCGATTACGTTCCAACCTTGTATCTTAAGAACTGTAGTGGATAGCGTCTGCTACAAGAAGCGAAGAGAGCTTGATTCCACCCTTAGGATCTAATCCTGTGCCGTAGATAAAGCCCTTCGCTTCACCCTCGCGCCGAAGTTGT
>JAGNQL010000052.1 GCA_017989135.1 Burkholderiales bacterium | reverse complement strand
GCCAAGACATCGACCGCGCATTCATGGTGATGGGCTATTTGTTCTGCCTCACCGCAGCGTTCGTGCTTTCGAAATTTATTCGTGACAACCAACGCGAAAAGTCGGACACGCCGATGTGGCGCTTTGTGGTCTACGGCGCTTTCTTCATGGCGATGACGCTCACCGCGTGGGGACTGTGGCGCATGAACATCAACGAAACCTACAAAGTGTTCCTGCTCGTGAGCTGGTTGTATCTGATCACCACCACCTTCACGCTCGCCAAGACGCTGCGCGACGCACACGACGCCGACATGAATGAAGCGCGCTTGACAAGTCGCCGCAACGCCAACACCAACGACAACGCTGCCTAACCACTGCCTAGGAGACACAAACATGAACACCCCGATCATCCGTCGCCGCATCGCACTTGTGTGCCTCGCCGCAACCATCAACATCAGTTCGCCTGCTTTCGCGCACGACCGCTTCGGTCCGTCGGGCGGCAGCCTCCTTCTTTCCGCATTGCCGGTGGTGTCCGTCGTTTACGCCGGCGCAGCGGCGAGCGCGGCTACGGTGGCACTGCCCGTTGCGCTCTCGGTGACGGGAAGTGTGCTCGTCGTCAAGACCGTCGAGAGCACGGTACGCGGCACGATCTGCGTTTTAGAACGCGCTTCTGACGGCGCGCGCGTGAGTGTTGAAGTCGCCGCACGCGGCACCGAGCGTGCGCTGATGAGCGTCGGGCAAAGCGTGGAGGTCAGCGTGGTCGGCGCGGGCGCCGTGCTCTCGGTCGCGGGCGAGGCCATTGCCTTCGTGCCGAACGCGCTTGGCCGTGCGCTCTTGCACAACGAACGCCTCACCTGGTAGCCCACGACAATCTCAGGAGAATGTAAATGAATCGCATCTTGAAAATTCTCGGCGTAGTGGTTTCGGCATTCGTGTTGACCACGCACGCGCACGCGGGACGTTCCTGCGAGGATCGTCCGCCGAGCAAGCGCATGATCGAGAAAGGCTTCACACTCGCCGAGCGCACCAACGTAGCGCTCAATGCCAGCGGCGCAAGCGTCGTATTACTGGCTCGTGCAGGACAAGACTTAAGCAAGTACGGTTTGCGTTATTCGCACCTAGGTTGGGCCTACAAAACCGATGACGGCAATTGGCGTGTCGTTCACAAGCTCAACACGTGCGGCTCCGCAGAAGCGGTGTTGTATCGACAAGGACTAGGCGAATTTTTCCTCGATGATCCATACCGTTTCGAAGCGGCGTGGGTCGTGCCGAACGAGGACGTACAGCGTCGCTTACTGCCGCTACTCAACGATGAGCGAAAGGTCGCGGCGCTACACATCAAACCTTACAGCATCGTGAGCTACGCATGGGGCACGCGCTATCAACAGTCCAACCAATGGGCGCTTGAAATGCTTGCACTCGCGATGGATGCCGACATCAAGTCGCGCGACCAAGCCCAAGCGTGGCTCAAGTACAAGGGCTATCAGCCGACGACGCTAAAGATTGATCCACTCACCCGACTTGGCGGCCGCATGAGCGCCGCCAACGTCGCCTTCGACGATCATCCGAATGAGAAACGCTTTTCGGATCGAATCGAAACAGTGACCGTAGATTCGATGTTTCACTGGATGAGCTCGAGCCGGTTGGGTGGATCGGTGCTGTCGTTGCGGTTGTAGCGCGCTAAACTCTAAGCTTCATTGGAATAGCTTAGGAAACACTATGAATCGCTTAGCCAAATTCTTCACAATCTTGCTGCTTGCCGCTGGCGCAACGATTGCCGCCGCACAAGACAAAGTGGTTTATCACATCGACAACGCGGCGGCGCAGGGCCTTAAGGGGCTGCGCAACATTCGCAACCACATGGACGTCGCGCCAACCACACAGATTACGGTGGTGACGCATGCCGACGGCGTGGACATGCTGATGGAAGGCGCAAAAGAAGAGAAGAGCAAAACCGAATACGCGCCGCTGGTTTCGGCGCTCAAGGCGCGCGGTGTGAAGTTTGAGATTTGCGAAATCACGCTCAAGAATCGCAATCTGAAAAAAGAGCAATTCATTCTCGACGCGGACTTCACGCCCTCTGGCGTCGCGCGGATTGGGCAGTTGCAAACGCGCGAACGCTTCGCCTACATCAAGCCTTAGACGAACTTCGCGGTTCATCGCGAACGGCGACTACCCAACGTAGAGATGCAGGGCATCCACCTAACCGCTGATCTTTTTCAGTGTGCTTGCGTTCGCGATTTGCTCGTTGACCGTGGCGTCCTGCAAGAAGCCTGCATCCGACTTGTGCGTGGCGCGGGGCTCACTGTGGTGGGCGACGACTTTCATCAGTTCGCGAACTTTGAGGACCAACCGGGCGGCGTCACCGGCCTCGTTCTGCTGGCTGAATCTCACCTCGCGGTACACACGTGGCCGGAGCTTAACGCTGTCACGCTCGACGTCTACGTCTGCAATTTCAAGCACGACAACACCAGCAAAGCGCAGGCGCTCACCGATGCGCTCGTTGAACTTTTTGTGCCCGAGCGCAGCAATCGCAACCGGGTGCAACGTGGCGTGCCCGGCGCGCCCGAAACACCGGACGAGCAGCACCTCGCGCTCGAATGGCTCACGCCGGATGTGGTGCACGGTTTCGCGCAGCGCCGTGCACCCGTGGCGACGGAGTCCCCGCTGCAACGCCTCGAATGGCACGACACGCGCGCCCTGGGTCGGGCGCTCTCACTCGACGGCGCGTTTATGGTGTCCGAACGAGATGAATTTATTTATCACGAGTGCATGGTGCATGTGCCCGCGCTTACCCATCCAGCGCCACGCAGCGCCTTCGTTATGGGCGGAGGAGACGGTTGCACCGCGCGCGAGTTGCTAAAGTATTCGAGCATCACGCGTATCGTCGTTGCCGAGCTAGACGCGACAGTGATTGCGAGTTGCCGCGAACATTTTTCGCACATTAACCAAGGTGCGCTGGACGATCCACGCGTTGAAATCGCCATCGGCGACGCGCTAGCGACGCTGCGCGACAGCACTGTGAGCTTCGATCTGATCATCATGGATTTGACTGATCCGGGCGACGACGAGACGAACGCAGCGAACCAACTTTACAGCGCAGAAACGTACGCGCTTGTTCGCTCGCGACTAACGAAGGACGGCTTAATGACGGCGCACATCGGCAGCGCTTTTTATCACCCGGAGCGCTTTGCCAAAACGCTCGCTGATCTGCGCAGCGTGTTTCCGCAGGTTGCGGCGTACAAAGCGTTCATGCCGATTTACGGCGCGGAATGGGGCATGGCGTGCGCTTCGATGCGTGGCGATCCGACGGCGCTTGATGCCATTGCCATCGGCGAGAAACTCGCCGCGAACGGCATAGCGAATTTGAAGTTTTACACGCCGCGTGTGCACGCGAGCTTGTTTGCGTGGCCGGCGTATGCCGACGCGCTTGGGGCCTAAGGTGTAGGCGCGGACTTGGCCGCGCTTGTGTCCGGTTTATTTTCATGCGACGAAGCGACGCCAAGTCGTCGCCTACAACCTGAACAACTGCGCCGACCGGAACGTGTAGCGAACGACTTTGCGCACGCACTACCAGCCGTAAAAGCGCGGCCACGCCGTTAGCGTATCGCCCTCGACGGCGACATATTCGGGAAATTGCGCAGCCGTCGCACACGCATGGTTGGGCAGGATGCGCAGCATCGTCCCGACTGGAAAGCGTGAAGCAATGTCCGCATCGATTTCACCGCCTGCGCGGGCGATGATGCCGTGCTCTTGGTTCGCGCTGTCGACGATATAACCTGCAATCGGATTTCCGTCCACGTCACACACCTGACCATAGCCGTAGTCATGCGCTTGCTTCTGTGTTCCACGGTCGCGGCTCATCGCCATCCATCCGGCGTCCACCAGCGCCCAGCCCTTTTTTTTCTGGTGGCCGATCACCGTGGTGAGCACGGATAACGCCACGTCCGACAACTGCGCCACTCCCACATTCGCCATCACTAAATCATGAAATACATAAACGCCGGCGCGCACTTCGGTCACGCCGTCGACACGTTTCGCCGAGAGCGCGGTGGGCGTTGAGCCAACGCTCACGTTCGCGCATGGCAGCCCCGCCGCACGCAGCCGCTCGGCGGCGCGCACGCAGCGTGAACGCTCTTGCTCAGCCATTGCTTCGAGCGCAGCGGGTGTGTTGAGTGCGTAGCTCGCGCCCGCATGCGTCATCACGCCGCCCAGCGTCATGCCGCCCTCGTGCAACGCACGGCCGGTGGCAATCAGCGCGTCTCCTTCGGGTGCGAGCCCTGCGCGGTGGCCATCGGTGTCCACCTCTAACCACACCTCAAACACATGTTTCTGGTCACGGCCAAACGCAGCCACGGCGAGCGCCGCTTCCACGCTGTCGACGATGATCTTCAAATCGCAACCGCGCTCGCGCAGCGCTTTCGCCTGCGGCAATTTCGATGGCACCATACCGACGGCGTAGAGAACATTGGTGATGCCCGCTGCGAAAAATTGCTCGGCCTCTTTGAGCGTGGACACAGTGATGCCGCGCGCGCCTGCCTCGATCTGGCGCTTCACTACGTCAACGCATTTGCTCGTTTTCACATGCGGCCGCAGCGCAACTCCGAGCGCGTTCATGCGGCTTTGCATGGTGTTGATGTTGGCCTGCATGCGCTGCGTATCAACGAGCGCGACGGGCGTGGTTAACTTGGACAGTTGGGTGGTGGTCATGAATTTGGCGAACGGCTTGCGAGAAACGATGCGTGAGGATAACGGCAACGCGGTCGCGGAATGACAGTGCATATGGCTTTTTGGCTCCGGCGACTGTCGAGCGGTCGTTTGCCGTCATTTTTATTAAATGTCGACAACCAGAAGTTTTTAGTCAGAACGACCGCCGGCTGGTCGTTAGCGCTAAAAAGCTGTAAAACCAAATTCAAATGTGATGCTTGCCACCACGCGCCCGCGCTCTGCGGAATAATCAACGCCAATTCAAAACTTTTGCACATCAAAACGCCGCCGACGTTTTCGTGGCGACGATCTAACCACCGGAAAAAGATTCGCATGTCCGAGCGTGAAACCGAAGAGAGCAGCAGCGCCGTGCCGGACGTAACGTTCGACGCGACCAATGCCATGTTCGCAGCGCTCTATCCGGACCTAAAACGCCTCGCACGATCGCGCCTACGTACCGTCGGCGCACGCACGATCCTCGACACTACGATGTTGGTGCACGATACCTACGCGCGTCTCGCCGAAAAGCAGCGCGGCGCGTTCGCCACTAGCGGCCAATTCATGGCCTACTGTGGACAAGCGATGCGCTCGGTGATCGTTGATTTGGTGCGCGCCAACAGCGCGGCCAGGCGCGGTGGCGGCGAGGCATTGTTGGAACTGAACACCGAAGTCATGCAGTCCGCCGCGCACTCCGTCGAGGCTGAACCCGATGTGCTTCGCGTGCACGAAGCGCTGGCGCAGCTCGCGGCGCTTGACCCTCGGCTCGTGCGCTTGGTTGAACTGCGCTACTTCGCCGGTTTGTCAGAAGCCGAAGCGGCTGCAACGCTCGGCATGGCTGCGCGCACCGCGAGCCGCGAATGGGAGCGGGCGCGTGCGTTGTTGCGCGCGATGATGAACGAATAGCCCGTCGTAAATATTGCGCGTGAGTTGGCGAATATTTCCCGCCAATTCCGTTTTGTTCCATGAACGCTTGCGCAAAGAACACTCACGAGCGCTCAGCGATAACCCGCGCCACTACGAACAAGTCAAATGCCCCTCACGCTGCAACAACTCAAAGCCCTTGACGCACTAGTGCGCACCGGCCTCGACGTGTCCGAGTCCGCACGGCGGGCATGGTTTGACGCGCTACCTCTGGGTGACGACGGCGTGAAGGCGCTACTCGAAAAAGCGCTGTTCCCCGAGCGCGGCGTGGAGTCGGGCACCTTTCTCGCCGCGCCGTCTGGGCTCATTTTTGACGGGCGCGACGCTAGCGATGACGCGGAAGATGCCGAGCGCAGCGATGCAGCCGTTGGGCAGCAAATCGGCACCTACACGCTCGACGCTCTACTCGGTGAAGGCGGAAGCGCGAGCGTCTGGCGCGCGCATCGCAGCGACGGCGGCTTGAAGCGAAGTGTGGCGCTTAAGCTCCCGTATTTCGTGGGCAACACGCGCGGCTGGCATGATCGCGTCCTGATGGAGCGAGACATTCTCGCAAGCCTGCAACACCCGAATATCGCGAATATTTTCGATGCTGGCGTTGAGGCAAACGGAAGACCGTGGCTCGCGCTTGAACTCATCGACGGCGAGCGCATCGACACGCATTGCAAGCGCACCAAAGCCTCGCTCCATGCGCGCGTCACGCTGGTACGGCAAGTTGCGCGGACCGTCGAATATGCCCATGCGCGCGGCGTCATTCACCGCGACCTCAAACCCGCCAACGTCCTTGTCGATCAACAGAGTCAAGTGAAGTTGCTGGACTTCGGGATCGCGAAACTGCTCAGCGCCGACGCGCCGACGAACGGCGAAGGCGCGCTCACACAATTACACGGCCGCCCGTTCACCCCCGACTACGCGAGCCCCGAGCAGCGCGCCGGCGCCGTGATCACCACCGGTACCGACGTCTACGCCCTAGGCGTCATCCTCTACGAGTTGCTCACCGGCGTGCGACCGTTGACCAACGGCAGCAATTCGACGTCAGACGTGCGCGCCATCGCTCCGAGCCGCGCGGCAGCGCGCGACAGCACCGCGGGCGTCAGCGAGACCATCCGGCCCGACCTTGACGCCGTCTGCCTCAAAGCGCTTCACCCGGATCCGCAGCAGCGCTATGCCACCGCGAGTGCGTTTGCCGACGACCTAGATCGCTACACGCGCAACGAACCAGTGAGCGCACAGCCCGACAGCCAACGCTATCGCATCACCCAATTCGTTCGCCGCAACAAACTCGCGGTCAGCGCGGCAGGCGCGGTGGCGCTCTCGCTCATCGGCGGCGTCGGTGTTGCGAGCTGGCAAGCGCGTGAGGCGAATCTTCAGCGAGGGATCGCGGAAACACAGGCAGCAAGTGCCTTAGCTGCGACCGATGATGCGCAACGCGAGAAGCGCGCGGCGCAAGAAAGTTTCCAACGCGCGGAGGCAAGCGCGGCCGTGGCGCAGCGCGCGTCTGAAGAGAGCGCACAAACGCGAAGTCTCGCGGAAGCCGAGGCGGCACGGGCACGCGCCGCAGAAAGCGCGCGCCTTGTCGAAGCCTTGGCCGCGCGGCGCGAAGCCCAGACCGCGAAAGCCACCAAGGACTTTTTGGTCAAGCTCTTTGAAACCAATAGCCTGGATCAAGTAGCGGCTGCGCGCAAACGTGCGTTGCCCGTGGAAGCGCTGCTCAAAGAAGCTGTCGCCGAGTTGCCAAAACAATTTGCCGCACAACCCGCCTTACGTGCCGAGCTTCTTGGCGTCGTGGGCGGCCTGCTCCGTGACCTCCATCTCAATCGAGATGCGATTGTTGCTTTGAATATTCGGGTGTCAGCGTTGAAATCGCTGACCCCACAGCCAGACGTCGCAATTTTCGACACGCGCTACGCGATCGCCGCCGCTCTCTACGACACCGGCGAAACGGCTGACGCAAAGTCGCAGCTGTTGGCGCTGGATAAGGAGTTGCAATCCAATCGCGATCCGAAGTTACAACGTATCCGTGCCAACGTGAACGGCACACTCTCTCACCTCCACTCGTCCGCCTATGAGCGTTCGCTTGCGTTGGCGCATGGCCAGCGCGCCGTCGAATTGAGCGACACATACAGCGCTGACGTGGACAGCAAGATCGACAACTTGCAACACTATGCATACGCCTTGGACGTGAATGAGCAGATCGAAGCCTCGCGCACAGCGTACCGACGCGCGATAGAACTTGCCGAATCCGAGAAGGGACGCGATTCGATCAAGGTCGCACAGACACAACTGACTTTCGGTGAATCACTGGTTACCCAAAACGCCCCGCGCTTAGCGATTCGACACTTCAGACGAGCGATCGAAGTCGGCGTCCCTAAATGGGGTGAAGACTCCTTTTGGGCATCGCGTGCGTACGAAGCGCTTGGTCGCTCGTTGTCGAATGTCGGGGAATTTGAAGAGGCTCAAGCGATGTATGCCAAGAGCCAAATCGGCATCGACAACAACATCGCGCACATTCCGGTCGACACGGTTATTCGAAACCGGCTGCGCTATGTCGATCATTTGCTTAACTATGGCGACCCCGCGACTGCGGCGTCAATTCTCGAGCGATTGCCCGCAATGCCAACTGACAGCGGCGTCGGTCGCGTGTTGTTGCCGCTAACCAAGGGGCGGGCGCTCACCGAAACCGGTGCGTACGACGCATCGCTGCAACACTTCCAAAAATTCTCACAGGCGCTCGCGAGTCTCTGGCCATTGGAATCGGCGGAACACGCGCACATTTTGCTGCGCATCGCCATGAATCAGAGCCTTTTGGCAAAGCACGCTGACGCCGACGCCGTTTACGACGGAGTTCTGAAGCGCTTTCCAGATCTGAGCGGCCCGCTGGGCAAAGTTCAACACATTGCATTGGCACAGAAAGCGCTCAACGCATATTTGGCGGGTGATGCGGCAGCAGCCCTCAAACTTTCAACACCCATCGTCGAGTTGGCGATCGCGCAGCCCGTTGACCAACGCCGCCCCAACAACACACACATTATGTTGCTCCGTCACGCCATCTATCTCAAAGCGCTAGGTCGCTGCGCCGAGGCGCTTCCGTTGTTAACGACGACATCCGCCATTGCTTCGAAGTTCTCCGCGAATTCATTGCTCCGGGCACAGTCGATCGCAGTACATCGTGAATGTCTTGTCTCGGTCGGTGACACGAAGAGTCTTGGCGGGTTACCCACATCGCTTCCCGTTAACGCACTCGCGCGTCCTGGCGTTCCGCTGCACAATCGGATCGGAGTAGACGCGATCGGGAGACCAGTTCGCTGATGGGTCATCCAGTCGCTTAGCAGCACGATGGCCACGCGCACGGCGACCACGAAGCGGCGCCTGAGCTCGCTGTGAAGGAGAGGACGACATTGGCACAAACGCCCGAGGCCGCGCCGCACGTTCGCAAGCCGCTTCCCGTGTTCGAGGCGTGTGCCGATCGATGATGCGGCCTCTGGTTGATTGGACGAGAACCCCACGCCGTCGCCGACCCAAGGAGCGCATGGCGTTGATGTTTCACGACGGCCTTTCACAACGATGGCGGGTCGATATTTCGCCAGTTCTAAGGTCGTAAGACGCTAGGGCGCGAGCCCCTGCATCTTGCAGCCGTTGACGAGATGCGCGCGAATCATCGGCCACGTCGTGCGAGTCGCGCCTGCGCCTATCGCGTTGGTGGTAACGGCTGCGTCGGACATACCCATGCGCGCTCGCGTCAGCATGAGCAAATCGGTCAACGCGTCCACCGATCCGTTGCCGTCGACATCAAGCGAACACGAGGACCCGCCGCCGATGGGTTGTGGCACGCGCGCATCGAGCATCGCCTGCCCATCGCCCAAACGTCCGTGTGCGTTATTTCCCCAGCACTTCACGGTTCCGTTGCTTAGTCGCGCGCAGGTTGTAGCGTCACCGACCTCGACGGAGCTTGCTGTAGTAATGCCGAACACTTCTTGCGGCGCCAAGGCGTCTGTCTCGCTGCCATTGCCGACCTGTCCGGAGCTGTTGGACCCCCAGCACATGACGCGGCCGTCACTGAGTCGCGCGCAGGTGTGTTTACTGCCTGAAGACACCTGCGTCGCGGTACTGATGCCCGTGACGAAGACGGGCGTGCCGGAACTGGCAGGCAACCCGTTACCCAAAGCTCCGGTCGCACCTGCGCCCCAGCACTTTACTTTGCTGTCGCTGAGCCGCGCACAGGCGTGCGAGTCACCCACTGACACCGACACAGCATTGCTGACACCCGCGACGAACACGGGCACGTTGCTGTTGACTGTTGTTCCATCGCCTAGCTGCCCACTGGCATTTGAACCCCAGCAGAGGATCGATCCAGTGCTCAGCACCGCGCAAGTACTGCGATTGCCCGCCGAGACCGCACTCGCGTTGCTGATACCCGTTGCGACCACGGGAGTAATGCCGCCGCTCGTGGTGCCGTTCCCGAGTTTCCCGTCGGTGTTGTCGCCCCAGCACTGCACCGTTTGGTTCGTCAGTCGTGCACAGGCATGGCTGCCGCCCGCGCTGACCTCGGCTGCGGACGCGATGCCGTTCACCGCCCCCGGCACGCCAAACGACGAACCGGCGCGCCCGAGCTGCCCTTGGGTGTTGCTTCCCCAACATTGCACGGTCAAGTCCGCCATTCGTGCACAGGTGAAATTACTGCCGGCCGAAATCGAAGTCGCTGCGGGCAAACCAACGATGGCGACGGGAGATGTGCTCCCAGCTGCGTATGCAGCGCCTAGTTCCCCGCTTGAGCCGTCCCCCCAACAGAAAACGGCTCCGCCGGGCGTTGAGATCGCGCAGTTGTGATCGAAGCCCACCGACACCGCGCCAATTCCCATGAAGTTTGACACCGTCACCGGCGTGGCGCTCTTCGCAATGCCACCCACACCCAGTTGTCCCAGCGCGTTGTCGCCCCAGCACTGTACGCCGCCGGTGCTCAAAAGCGCACAAGCGTTGCTACCACCCGCCGCAACGGCCTGCGCATCGCTGATGCCCAGTACAGACAATGGCGTCGAGGAGGAAAACGTGTTGCTTCCAGCCGCAAGCTGACCGTCGGAATTTTGGCCCCAACACTTGAGTTCGCCCGTGCTCAGTCTCGCGCAGCTGTGGGCTGCTCCGCTGCTTAGTTGCGTGACTTGTGTCAGGCCAATGACCGTCACTGGAGTCAGGCTGTCAGTTGTCGTGCCGTTGCCGAGTTGCCCGCTAGCGTTATCGCCCCAGCACTGCACGGAGCCCGTGCCTAGCGCGATGCAGGTGTGAAATACGCCCGCCCCGACCTTCACCGCGTTACTGACACCGGGCACGGTAACGGGTACCGCGCTGTCCGTGGTTGTGCCGTTGCCCAATGTTCCATTGAGGTTTTCGCCCCAACACACGACCGCTCCGGTGGAGAGCACCGCGCAGGTGTGGTCTCTACCGTTGCTAAGCATCGCGGCGTTGGCGACACCCGACACAGCGACCGGCACAGTACTGCTGCCGCTGGTGGTACCGTTACCCAGTTTTCCACTGTTTGCGCTGCCCCAACAGCGCACGCCCCCGTCGCTGAGGCGCGCGCAGGTGTGCCTGCTGCCGAGCGAAACCTCGACTGCGGTGCTGATGCCAGAAACCTGTTGGGGCAGGTGAGCCTCTGTGGTGCTTGCGTTCCCAAGTTGGCCTGTGGAGTTTTCTCCCCAACACCACACCGCGCCACTAGCCTGAACCGCACACGTGTGAGTTCTACCTGTTGCTACGCGAACAACGCCCGTGAGGCCAGTGACCGTTGCTGGCATGGTGTGATCCTGCGTTCCGCCGTTGCCCAGCTGTCCGTTAGAGTTGGAGCCCCAACACTGCACTACACCCGTGTCGAGTACCGCGCAGGTGTGCGCTCGAAAAGGGCTGGTGAAGGGTTCACCGCCAACGCCCACCGAGACATAGACCTGGGCGGTCGTTGGCATCGAAAGTGCAGCGCAGAGCAGCGCCAGCGCGATAAACCCCGTGTGGCGCGCGTGATGCGAGCCGTGCACGTGGCGCAAGCGATTATTCAAAAGCGAATTCATGGCTGATTCCCTAGAGATGCAATAGCGACGGCCTCTGAAACGATTTTTTTGCGAAGACTTCGCCATTGGGTAAAAAAATTGCGCGCCGTGGCGTGAATGGCACCGCGAATTCGTTTCATGGGCGTATCACCGTCGAATCGCACGGACGGCCCACCTCACCGGAAGGAAAATCACCATGAAATTCATGTCGCTCGCCCCCATAGTTGTTGCTGCGCTCGTCGCTCAAATGGCGTCAGCACAAACGTGCACCCCCATTACCACCGTTCCAACCAGCATCACCGCGCCGGGGCGCTATTGCCTCACCGAGTCGCTCAGCAGCACGCTGGCCAGCGGCGCAGCGATTTCGGTGAATGCGGCCGATGTGCAGATTGATCTGCAAGGCTTCGTGCTTGACGGTACAGCGGCGGGTGTGGCGTCCACCGCCAACGGCATCTTCCACAATTCGTTGCTGCGCGGATTTGAGTTAAGTAATGGCACGATTCGCGGCTTCAACGCGGCACTGAACGCCGGGGTATACGCGACGAACCCGAACGCCGTCATCCTGCAAGACCTGCGCATCGAATCTTCGCGCGGCTTCGGAATGATCGTTGTCGGCGACCATTCCATTGTGCGTCGGGTGAATGTCAACCGCGTCGTTCCGCAAGGGGCATCGACTAATGCACAGGCTATCGTCGGCTTCGGCAACCGAATTCGACTTATCGACAACGACATCAGCGACGTCGTCGAGGCCGCAACGGGCATCGGTGCTGGCATTGCTTGCACGTCGTGCACCGGCGCCGTCTACGAGCAAAACCGCATCACCGGTGGCGCAGGTTCGGGCACATTTCGTGGCATTTTCGCGGGCGCGAGTTCCATTCTTCGCCGCAACGCCGTGAATAACGCCGACGAAGGCATTCGCATGAGCGGCACAGGCTCTAAGTATCAAGACAACATGACGACGCAGGTGACCACCGCGTTCGTTGGCGGCACCGATGCAGGCGGCAATAATTAGTAACCCGTAAACCGAACCACGCACGAACTAGCACCATGAGAACTGCATCGCACCGCTACGCACTTGTCGTCGCATCGCTCGCGATCACCACCGCTTCTGCGCAAACGCCAGCGCAAGAGGAGGGCGGCAGCACGCCGCAACTCGCCGCGGATCTGTACGAAACCATCGACAAAGTTCCAGTGAAAGTCCAGCCGCTATTCGGCGACGCGCGTAGCGGCGAGATGATCGTGACGCACTTCAAACCCGCTGGCGACGGCCCGTTTCCGGCGGTGATCATGCATCACGGCCGCTCCGGCACCGACCGTGCGAATCCGGGGCGCTGGCGCTACACCAACATCGCGCGTTATTGGACACGGCGCGGCGTCGCGGTGTTCGTGCCGACCCGGCTGGGTTATGGCGACACCGGGCTTGAACCCGACCCTGAGGAGACCGGACCGTGCGGGGCGAAGCGCTACGGTGTCGCTGCTGAATCGACCAACGTTCAGTCGGTCGCAGCGATTGAGTTCGCGCTGAAACAACCGTGGGTCGACAAAGGCAAGGTCATCATCATGGGCCAGTCGATGGGCGGTTTCGCGACCGTCGTGGCGATGGGGAAAAAACACCCGTCGGTTATCGCGGGCATTAATTTCGCCGGTGGCGGCGGCGGCGACCCCGTCGCGCGCAAGGCCGACCCGTGCTCATATTCACAACTAGCAAGTGTGTTTGCGGACGCCGGCAAAGCCAACGCTGGCGCGACGCCGATGCTCTGGCTCTACGCTGAAAACGACAATTACTGGGGCGCAAGCATCCCGCGCAAATGGCACGACGCGTACGTAAATGCGGGCGGAAAAGCCGAATTTGTGATGTTTCCGGCGGTCGGTAGCGACGGGCACACGTTGATCGGCGCGGGGATGAATTTATGGCGGCCCGTGCTCGACAAATTCAGTGCACGATTCGGTATCAAGGCACCCACGGCGGAGGGTGCGCCCGCTGCTACAACGTTTGCGTTGCTCGTGGATTCGAGCAAACTTCCGTTGGTAAAACCTGATGTCAAAGAAAACGGCTACCGGCGTTTTCTTAATAGCGACGTGCCGCGCGCGTTCGCCATCGGGCCGAAGGGCGAATGGAGTTTTCAGACGGGCAACGACGCTATCAAGCGCACGTTAGATCGTTGCGCGCAGATTGCGAAAACGGGGTGCAAACTGTACGCGGTGGACGACGCGGTCGTTTGGGTTGAATAGATTTCTGCGCACGGTTCCAAGCAGGGCAACCCCGAAGGTGGGAGTGATTTACAGCTTTAACGCTCAACCGACAGCTAGGCGGTCGTTACAGGTGTTTTTTCTAACTAATCGACTATTCAATAAAACGAGCTACAACGACCACCCAGCTGTCGTTAAATGCAAAAAGGTATAAACCGACGATTCTTCCGTGACACAGTGCGACGCTACGAAAGCCCGCCATGCCGCAGCAGCCACAAGAGCGCGCTTAAGGTGAAGAACGAAGCGATCGTCGTGACCAGCAACGCTGCCGCGCTGGACTCGGCCTTGCCGAATCCCTGCGCAATCGTCGTGTAAACGCCCATCATCGGCATCGCAGCGAGCAGCACCGCAGCGGCGCGCAAGTCTGGGTCCACCATGCGCAGCCCCAGTGCCGCACACGCCGCAATCATGGCGAACACGAAGAGCGGATGCAGCAGCAATTTGCCGAACACAATCGGCGCGGCGCGCGGTCCGAGGCCACGCAGTTCAACGCCCACCAACGTACCGCCGATGATGAAGAGCGACACCGCGCCACTCGCCGCCGCGAGCAAATCTACCGTGCGAGAAATCGGCGTGGGTAACGCCCATCCCGTGAGCGAAAACAGCACGCCCGCCATGAGACCGATCACCAGCGGATTACGCGTTAGACGCACCAACGAATCACGTACGGCACGCCACCGCCCGGCCGGATTTCGCCCCTGCTCCGCGATGAACAGCAGCAACGGAATCGCGAGGAGATTCTCAACGAGCATATTGAGCGCCAACGCGACGCCCGCGACCGACGGCATGGTCAACAACAAAATCGGGTAACCCACAAAACCACTGTTGGAGCACGACATACCCATCGTCGAAATCGCACTCGTCGTCACGTCCTGCCCGCTCACGCGCCGTGACCAGACATAACCCACCGCAATGACCAAAAGCGAGCCGAGCGCATACGCCACCAAATACGGGACATTGAAAATTTCGACAATCGGCCGCGTGGAGAGCGCCTTGAATAACAGCGCCGGCAAGGCCAAATTCATCACAAACGCACCCAACACGCGCATGTCCGCCTTCGCGAACAACCCACGCCGCGTCATCACATAGCCAATCAAGATAATTAAATAGATCGGGGTGGTGATGGCGAGGATGTCGAGCATGGGGCTTGCAATGGCAGAGGTGGCGTGAGTGTACGCAGACAGCATGCTGCGCCGCTTCCGTGCTATCGTCTGTGTCCATCAAAAAAAGCGCCGGGCCAACGCACCCGGACGTCGTTCACGAGGAGAACTGTATGCCCGGCCTATTGCCTGCTGTTGACCCGGATGGGTTGCTTGAATTTTCAGTGGTTTACACAGACCGCTCGCTGAACCATATGTCGAAGCGCTTTGGTCGCGTCATGCGTGAAATTTCTCGCATGTTGAAGACCGTGTACCACGCAAAGTCTGCGGTCTTGGTGCCAGGTAGCGGCACGTTCGGCATGGAGGCCGTTGCGCGCCAATTTGCGACGGGCAAAAAAGCGCTGGTGATTCGCAACGGTTGGTTTAGCTATCGTTGGACGCAAATTTTTGAAATGGGAAATATTCCATCGTCGAGCATCGTGATGAAAGCGCGACGCACGGGCGCTGGTAAGCAATCGCCGTGGACGCCAGCACCAATTGCTGAAGTAGTCGCAACGATCGCAGCCGAAAAGCCCGCGGTCGTCTTCGCGCCGCACGTTGAAACCGCCGCCGGGATGATCCTGCCGGACGATTACCTGCGCGCCGTGGCCGACGCTGTGCACGCCGTGGGCGGTCTCTTCGTGCTCGATTGCATTGCATCGGGTGCGATGTGGGTGGACATGGCAGCGACCGGCGTTGACGTGTTGGTGAGTGCGCCGCAAAAGGGTTGGAGCAGCTCCCCGTGCTGTGCGATGGTCATGCTCTCCGAGCGCGCGCGTGCGGCGATTGACGGCACCACGAGCACGAGCTTTGCCTGTGATCTGAAGAAGTGGATGCAGATCATGGAAACCTACGAGGGCGGGGCACACGCGTACCACACGACGATGCCCACCGATGCGCTCACACGCCTGTGCGAGGTGATGCTCGAAACGGAAACGTACGGTTTTGATCGCGTGCGTTCGGAGCAATTGGCGCTAGGCACCAAAGTTCGTGCGCTGTTCGAAAGTCGCGGAATTCCAAGCGTCGCGGCCGAGGGTTTCAAAGCCCCAGGCGTGGTCGTAAGTTACACCGAGGACGTGGGTCTGCAAACGAGCAAAAAGTTTCTTGCCGAAGGGCTGCAAACCGCTGCCGGTGTGCCACTGCAATGCGACGAGCCTGCTGATTTCGCGACCTTCCGTATTGGTTTGTTTGGCCTCGAAAAATGGCACAACGTGGATCGGACAGTGGCACAACTTGCTGCGGCCTTAGATCGTTTGGGGATTGTGGCGCCGTCGACTTCCAAGGCCAGCGAAGCGGTGAACACCGCGCAGAAAGAGCACGCCACGGCGTGAGCATCAACGCTATCGATGTTGTC
>JAGNQL010000223.1 GCA_017989135.1 Burkholderiales bacterium | reverse complement strand
GGTGACACGAACCTTAGAGAATTTCCGTGAGAGCGATGCGTTCACGAACGTGAGGGATCACGGCAGCGTGACAAGCACGGGGCAAACTGAAATTGCAACGATAAGCTTCGAGCGGCGCAATTAAGACGGGGTTGTCCACGCGCGCCGCTGGCCGCGAGGCGTGACAACCGCGGCTGTTCACGTCACAGAAATAGCCGACAACGGTTACCGCAGCACGGTCAACACCCTTGGGGAGTTCCGGTTTTCGTCGCCACGCTGTTCCATATGCGGGTTAAACCGAGTGCTGGCCGGACGTCGCACCTCTACACTCAGCGCCAACTACAAGGAGGTTGTCACATGAAACAAATTATTGCCGCCGCCGTGTGCGCGCTGAGCGCAGCGAGCGTATTCGCCCAATATCCCGAGCGCGCGATTAACTACGTCATTCCGTTTGTACCGGCGGGGGAGAGCGACATCGCCGCGCGCCTGCAAGGCAAGGTCGCGACAAAAATCACTGGCAAGGAATTTGTCGTGCAAAACAAACCCGGCGCGGGTGGTGCGGTGGCTTGGGCGCAGCTCAATTCGCTACCCGCCGACGGATACACCGTGATGGGTACCAATCTGCCGCATATCTTGCTGCAGCCGCTCGAAGCGCAGCCTACGTACAAGACCGAAGACATCGTAAACGTGTTCTTCTTCCACTTCACACCCGACGCATTGGTCGTTGCCGCGGATTCGCCGTACAAGACGTTTGCCGATTTCGCCGCCGCAGCGAAGGCTAATCCGGGCAAGCTCAACGTCGCCGGAAGCGCCACCAACTCTCCTGCACACATGGCCACCGCCCGCCTCGACATTCAGGGCGGAATGAAAGTGACCTACATTCCGCTCAAGGGCACCGGCGAGATCGTGACCCAGCTCCTGGGTAAGCATGTCGACGCCGCCATGACGTTCACGACACTGGCAATCGCCAACAAAGAGAAAACGCGAGTCCTCGCAGTGGGTACACCTAATCGCCTCGCGCAGTTCCCGAACGCACCGACGTTCAAGGAATTGGGCTACGACTGGGTAGACGGCGCGTACCGTGGAATTGCCGTACCAAAGTCCACGCCAGAGGCGGTGCGCAAGCAGGTGTCAGACTTGTTCGCCAAGATCAACAAAGACCCAGAGCATCGCAAGCAAATGACCGACGCGGGCTTTGAGCAAATCGACATTACCTACGATCAAATGCCGGAGTTCTTGAAGAAACGGGCCGAAAATTCGCTGCCACTGGCGCGAAAATTGGGAATGATCAAATAGCGAAAAGGCGAGCGCGCAGCGCGCGTGAAGCCATTCGATGGCTGAAGCGAAAACCAAACCCACCACGGTCTCGTTCGACGAATTTCTCGCGACGTCGGTCGACGCCGCGCGCCACGCAGATTGCCGTGCCATCGCGGCGATGATGCAGCGCGCTACTAAAGAACCTGCCGTGATGTGGGGCGACGCTATTGTGGGCTTTGGTCGTTACGCGCTGACGTACGCCGATGGTCGGGAAGCGCCGTGGCCAGTCACGGCGTTTTCGCCGCGCAAGAACGACTTGACGATTTATTTGATGCCCGGCACCGAGCACTTCACAGCACAGCTCGCGAAACTCGGAAAACACAAAACCGCGAAAGTCTGCCTCTACATCAAGCGCCTGAGTGACGTGAACGTCCTCGTCCTAGAAGAAGTCATCGCGGCGAGCGTGGCTGCGATGGCGTCAAAGCGGATTGCGACATCCGCTTAGGCAGCATCCGAATGCGCCATGGCCCCTAAACGGTCAGCACAATCGGCGCTAGCGCTTCGCCCTGCGCCACAATTTTTCCAATCGCGCAGGTGTGAACGTAGCCCAATTCACGCAACGCTTTGATGCACGCTTCGGCGCGTTCAGCGGGCACGCTCGCGAGCAAGCCGCCGGCCGTTTGCGGATCAAAAATCAGCGGGTAGCGCGGATGTTTGACCATCGCCTCTTGATTGCGTAGCGCGCGGCGCAGTCGCACGTTGGCGCTCTGCAAGGAGCTAACGATACCCATCGCGACACACGCCTCCGCGCCATCGAGGAGAGGCAAGTTCGTGAGATTGATTTCTGCGTCGACACCGGACGGGCGGGTCATTTCAACCAAGTGGCCGAGCAAGCCAAATCCCGTGAGATCGGTGCACGCGGTTGCGCCGTATTCGGTCAGGCAGCGTGCGCCGAGTCTGTTTGAGATCACCATCGATTTGAGCGCTGCATCAATCCAACGGCCCTTTGCAGCCAATCGTGCGTGCGCGGCGAACAGCGTGCCGGTGCCGATGGGTTTGGTGAGGATCAGCACGTCACCCGGCTGCATGCCGTTCTTGCGCAAAATTTTTGCGGGATCGTCGTCGATCAAGCCGTTCACCGCGAAGCCGAGCGCCAACTCTTTGCCCTCGCCCGTATGTCCGCCAACAAGTGTGCAGTTGGCGTCGTTCAATACTTCGAGCGCGCCGGTCATCATCTGAAAGAGCACATCTTCCACTTTCGACTCAAGTCCGGACGGCACCGTCGCAATCGCCGTCGCGGATTGTGCTTCCGCGCCCATCGCCCATATGTCGCCCAACGCGTGGTTCGCCGCGATCTTACCGAAGATGTAGGGGTCATCAATAAACGAGCGGAAAAAATCGACTGAGTGCACCATCGCTTTACCCGGCGGCACGCGCACGACAGCTGCATCGTCCGGGTCTTTCAAGCCGATGATGACGTCGTCGCGATCTACCGGATGCAGATTGCTCAACGCACGCGAAAGCACGGTGGCGCCCACCTTTGCGCCACAACCACCGCAGCGCATGGCAATGGCCGAAATTGCTTGAAGAGATTCTTCTTGATTGAGTTTGACAGACTTCTGCGACGCAGCAGATGGCGCATTTACGTGCGTATCCATCGCAGGAAAATCTTGAAATTTCGTCATGAAACGACGATCAATCCAGTCTTTCCATTGCCACACCCACGCGCCCCAAAAACCGAGCCAGCCGCGTGACGCGACCGCGTACTTGTCTCCGGTGCTGATGAGCGCCAGCCAACTCGTTTGTGGGCGGTACGCTTCGAGCGCAGCGCCGCCGACGGCACGTCGCAAATTTTCCGTGAGCGGTGGCCCCATGCGCACCGCAAATACCCCGGCCTTTTCGAGGCGGTAGTTCGTCATGTGCGCGATGTCGCCGGCTGCAAAGACATTTGGGTCCGTCACAGTTTGCAGCGTGTCGGTGACCATGATGAAACCGTTTTCGTCGAGCGCGAGCCCTGTTTGGCTCAGCCACGGCGCGCCGCCCGCGCTGGTGACCCAAACGATTTCGTCAGCGCTAAACGTGTCGCCGTTGGCGGTTCTGAGCTGGCCTTCGCTTACGCGCTCTACCGCTGAGCCGCGATGCACCACCACGCCACGTTCGCGAAGCACATCATCGAATCGGCGACGCACACGCGGGTTGTGCGTCGGCAGAATATCGGCGACGTTGGTGAACAAATGAAACGCGACTTCATCGGCGCTGCGCCCAATCGCGACCAATTCATTGCGCAACCGAAACTGCATCGCCAGCAACAATTCAACGCCGCCCGCGCCCGCGCCCACCACCGCGATCGTCGTTTTGCCCGCATGGGTCTTCACGCGCTCAAGCAATGCGAGCCAGCGTTCATTGAACTGGCGAATCGGTTTCACTGCGACGGCGTGCTCGGCCGCGCCGGGCACGGGTTTAAGTTGCGGCGTGGAGCCGACGTTGATGGAAAGCTGATCGTAGGGCACTGGTGGCCGATTTCGGCAGAGCACTTTTTTGCTCGTGCGATCAACGCCAATCACCTCGTCGCGATAGAGACGCGCTCCAGCAAACGCTGCGAGGCGACTCAGATCAATGTGCACTTCGTCGTAGTCGTAATGCCCCGCCACGTAGCCGGGCAGCATGCCGGAATAAGGCGTGTGCATGTCGGTGCAAATCACTGTGAGCCGCACGCCGGGAATCGGCTTCATGCCAAAACTTTTGAGCACGCCGACATGGCTGTGGCCACCACCCACCAACACGATGTCTCTCAAAATGGGTTGGTCAGGTGCTTGCATAGTGAATTATTCTGGGTCGGCTTCTGGGCGGCATTATTGCCTAGCGCTACGCTGGCGCGGCGCGCTTCTTCTTAAACGCCGCTGGCGCCAATTCGCGTTCGAGGTTAATCGTACGCGGAACATGCACGGCCCGCGTCGCTGTTGGTCTTCACATGCATGCTCTTCATGACAGGCGTAACAGCTTTTCAGCTGAATCGACAGCTGCATATGCGTTACAGCCAAATTTTTTATACTATTGACTGTTGCGTTTTATCAGCGCAAACGACCACAGGCTGGCCGCTAGGCCCAAAAAGTTGTAAATCAACGCGCAGTGC
>JAGNQL010000051.1 GCA_017989135.1 Burkholderiales bacterium | reverse complement strand
AGGCTCGGCGCAGGTGCTTCGAAAGCCAATGTGGGCTGAAGTGGCGGCGAATTCCGGTCGCTCAACGCAAGTGCGGTCTCCTCAGCCTTGGTCTGCTCCAGTAATTCGACTTCAACGCCAGGCACATCGCTGCCGGTGTCAGCAATGATTGCGTGAAGCAAAATGCGGCCCCGCTCCAACTCTCCATGCTCTTCTGCTGAAAGCGGCGACTGTGCTTGCAGACGTAACGTCAAAGTGCGCAAGCACTGCACTGCGGAAGACAGCGCGCTAAGCGTGGCAGATGTGCGTCCTGCGCGGCGAATAGCCATGAGCGAAGTTTCAACCAATCCCGCGAAGTCGCCAATTTCGAGGAACCCAGCGGTGCGATGAATCCCGCACAAAGTATGGCTAGCCCGTACCATCGCATCACTTGGAGGAAGCGATGTGTCGAATTGCATCAACATGAGTTCATACTCAAGTGTTTGCAGGTGCACCCGGCTTTCGTCCGTCAGAATGGAAAATAGCGCTTTCGAAACCGACACGCCTAGAACATTCAGGTCATCATCCTGTGGGTCAAAGCCACCCATGAAGTCTTGCATCGATACTTCTTCGACTTCTATCGCGGGCAGCGCGGACACGGCCAAGTCCGCAGTCGGCGGAACAGCCGGGCTCCCATGCGCTGAATTTGCGACGATGGGCGCTGCTGACGTTACAGGTGCGTCAGCGATCAAGGCTTGCGCATGGGCGCAACGCTCGATGAGCTCGTCAAACGCGGTAACGTCGACGTGGGCCTCGTGGTCGCGACGTAGAACATCTATCCACGCCTCAAAATCTTGCGAGGCAGACGCGATCAACGTAATTTCTGGCTCGCTCAGCGGCCGCTCAGCCTCAATGGCGTGATTGAGCGCCCGCTCAACTCGCCAAGCAGCTTCGGCAAGGTCAACTTGACCGACCATGCGACCACTACCCTTGAGCGTATGAAATGCCCGGCGCGTGTCCACCAGTAAATCGCGGCGAGTGCGGTCTCGCTCAAGATCAACGAGGTTACCTTGAACGGCAGCAATAACTTCAGTGGCTTCTTCAACAAAAATTTCTAGGAGGGCGGTGTCGCGCTCTTCAGGCTTTGAGTCAACAAGCCGCGTCGTTTCGGCGGAGGTCGGAGGTGTTAGTGTTGCATTTCCGGCGACAGCTGCGAGTGCAGCGCTAAGCGTCGCGCCCTTCGTTTCGCCACTATCCAAAATGCGAAGCGCCTCGCTCGACGCAGCGGACAGACCGGAATCCGATAACAATTCTGCGTCTTGGCGTACGCCTTGCAAGGTTGTGCGAAGAGAATCGCGAATATCCGCGATGTCAGGCTGTCCCCCAACGGCACGGGCGAGAGGGCGAAGCTTGCGCTGATGCTCTGCGAGAGAGGCCTCGACACTATCTTCCTCGGCAACGGAAGTATCCGTCTCGCCAAAAAATCGACGTTTGAGGCCAGCGAGCACTTCGTCGGCATCACGGTCTCGACGCTCGCGCACGTCCACATAAAAGCTCAAACCCGCGAGCACATCGGCAAGCGAATCGATGTCTTGCGCACTCAATGTCGCATCGACTTTGACGGCGTCGATCAAACGCTCAGATGTTTTTGTCAGTAACTCGTTGGCGTCATTCCAGCCCAGCATGCGCATGGCACCAGACACCTGCCCTAACAAAGCGGGAATCGGCTTTAGCTCTTCAGTGGCGGAACGATCGCGGAAGACAACGTCCAACGCCTGCTCAACAAGCCGCATATTGGCGCGAATTTCGCGCGCCACTTGCGAAATGGTTTGCTTCTCTTGCGCCAAGCGTGTGAGGGAATCGCTGTCATTTTCTGCGCGCAATTCCACCGGCACCGGAACGTTCGTGCTCGCATACGAAAGGCGCAGCAGGGCACGATCAACTTGCACACGGAACGAACGAGGAAGGGAGGCAATATGTTCGAGCGCGGTCTGGATGAGAATCAAGCTGCCCGCAAACTCCATCGATAAATCGTCGCTAATGGGTTTGCCGTCAGTCACGCCCGCGGCCGCCGCCGAGATTCCGCGCCCTAGCGTCGCAAACTCGGGAATGCGCAGCGCGTCGCAGGCTTCTGGCAGGGTCGACGCGGCTTCACGTAGCTTTGCCAAGGCATTGTTACGCCCCGAGTTGAGACTGGTCCACGCATCTTTGCAGCGCAAAACGAGCGCACTAAGTGTGTCGATCGCTGGTTGAAGCGCGACGATATCAATGTCGCGTGGAATACGCTTCGGTACCAAAATATCGAGTTCGTATAGCGCCTTAACCTCATCGACTATCGGGTGTCCAGATCGCGCCCGCGCCAAGTGATACAAAACCTCCCGCCGCAGTCGATCTGCCACGCGTGTAGAGCCTTCGACGAAACGGCGCATCTGTAGGTCTACGCGCGCCATCAACTGCTTCAGCGCAGTCGACGGCTCCACAAATTCGCCATAGACGGCCTCAAGCAGTGCGTGAGTCGCCATCCAAAAGGAGCGCTGCGAAGGCAGCGGATACGCGCCCTCAATTTCTGCGACTGCCAGTCGCATTTCGTCTAATCCAGACTGGCTGCCGCGCAACCAGCGTAGCAGTCCTTGCTGGAAGTCTCTGCGTTGTCGCAGGAGGAATGCGGGTAATCGCGATGCCTCGGGTGGCGTAGAGTTTGACAGTCGAGCGGGTCGTCGTGACAAATCTGGGAAAAAGAGGTCGGCTGGAGCGTATTTCGTGCCGCGTAATTTGCCCAGCGCGAGATATTCCGAAATGAACCGCAACGGGACAGGAGCCGCGCCGCTTGCCATTTCTTTGAGGTGCGATAAAAGACGGCGGCAGCCACGATCAACCAGTTCAATAGCCTGCGACGAGACGGGTGTCACATCCGACGCGAAATGGCGCTCGAATTCTTGAACAAGAATTGCAAGCCCTTCAATCCCAACCAACTCAAACGCGCCCGACACCTGATGCAACTCCGCACGAACGGCGTCTCGCCCTTCCGAAGTCGGTTGGGCGCGCAACTGCTCCAGCCCGGCCAATGCACGGTAGAGTGCGCTATCAATCTCCGCCTTTACCCACGTAATGGGGCCGCTGTCGAGTTCGAGCGGAATGTCAATTGCCACAGCGTGTCGACTCCTGCGCGATTAAACTTTAAAGCCCGCAACCGATCCGCGCAAGGTTTGCGCGAGGCGGCCGAGTTCTTCAATAGAGACGTTGGTTTGCTGCGTACCGCGCGACGTTTCTTCTGTCACCGCAAGAATGTCCTGCATACCGCGGGTCACTTCTGACACCGATGCAGATTGCGTGTCAGTTTGAGCGGAAATGTTGCCGACCAGCCCTGCGAGATCCCGGGAGACTCGGCTAATTTCGGTGAGCGCTTGACCCGCCGCGTCCGAGAGGCGTGTACCTTCAACCACGCCCTGCGTGGTCTTTTCCATCGCGTTTACAGCGTCCTGCGTGTCGGCCTGAATCGCTCGCACCAAAGCTTCGATCTGCTTGGTGGCCTCGCCTGAACGCTCAGCCAATCGCTGCACCTCTTCCGCAACCACCGTAAAGCCGCGGCCAGCTTCCCCGGCGGAGGCTGCTTGAATGGCAGCGTTAAGCGCGAGCACGTTAGTCTGTTCAGTAATGTCCGAAATCAACTCCACGATCTCACCAATTTCTTGCGAACTTTCGCCTAGTCGTTTGATGCGTTTAGAGCTGTCTTGAATTTGTGCACGAATTTCGTTCATGCCGGCGATCTGGTTTTGCACCGCGGTCGAACCGCGCTCAGCTACTGCGAGCGATTGCTGCGCCACTTTTGCGCCCTCAGACGCAGACGCCGACACCTCGTTGATCGACTGCGCCATTTGCAGCACCAATGCGCTTGAGCGTTGAATCTCGCCAGACTGTCGCTGAGAGGCTTGGAACAAACGTTGCGAAATGGCTTGCGCGGCTTGCGTAGCGCCAGCGACCTCGCCGGTCGTTGCGTTAATGTCTGACACAACCTTTCGCAGCTCGTCAACCGTAAAGTTGATGGAGTCGGCGATTGCACCGGTAACGTCTTCCGTCACGCTAGCTTTAACCGTCAAGTCCCCATCGGCCAACGTTCCCATCTCGTTAAGCAACTTTAAGATAGCCTCTTGATTCCGTTGGTTTTCACGTTCGTTCTCCGCAGCTCGAACACGCGCTTCGTTCAGGAATAAGTATCCGAGCAATCCACCAAAGAAGAGAGACAAAATACCGAGTAGGCCCGCTAGCAACAGCGCTACATTCGAGGAATTACCGGTGCCCTGATAGGCAGATTTCAGCGTTTTAGCTTCGGTCGTCAGCGGTTCCGCTTCGACGGCGATTACCTTCGCCGCCTGTTTGCCGGTGAGCAATTTCGGCATCGCGCGGAGCACGTCGACCAGTCGCTTTTCCGTCTCCTGAAAGCGCGAGCCGAGCTCAGTAAGTGTCTGGCGTGCCTCCACATCGCGAACAGCGGTTACGCGTAAGGCATCACTACCTTGCGTCAATCCGTTGACGATGTCGCGAAACGTAGCGGTGTCCTTGCCAAGCAAAAACGCGACGTCTGAATCGACTTCATCACCCACGAGTGCGTTGGCGTTCTTTGCAATACGCTGCGTCAGCATCACCAAATTATTGGCCAGAGCAAACTCGCGGCCTCCGGACGCGGACAGCTGAGTTGAGAGCTGCTCTGCCAACTCAAGCAACCCTTGGTTGCCCTGATTCACGCTCGTCACCGCTTGCGACAGCGAAGTCAGTACACCGCGGGCGGCCACCAATTCATCCACTTTTCCGTTAACCAAAGTCCAACGTTTTTCCAAATCTGCGATAGCAGCTTTGGCGGCCTCCGTGCGAGGCGCATTCAGGGTGACGCCTTCGTACTCACTGCCGTTCGCCAAAGCCATCAAGTTGCCGTTGAACTCCTTGCGACTGGCTACCAGTACGTCGAACCCACCAGATCCGCCCATCTCCGACTGTGCCCCGCCACGAGCAAGCTTCTGAGCAAGAGTTTGCAATTCGGTGGCGGCTTCAAGCTGAGCTAAGTTTTTCCGCGCTTCAAATGCGTACCAGGCAAAGAGAATCAACATAGTCACGAAGCTGATCGCCAACGCAGTACCCAAATACTTGAATTGCGTCGCGGTTGGCAAATGCCCGATGAACGGCACCGGTCGAACAGAGTCGCTGCCTCGCGCGGCGGCGCGCAATTGCTCTACCACCGAGCCCTGTTGATAAGTCTCTCCAACGCCCGCCATTCCTGTATCGCCAGCCAGTGGTGAAGCCACAACTGTTGGAATATCCGGTACGCGACCGGTTCCTTTTCCCTTGAAGACTTTTCCCAACGTCAGCTTCATAGCATCATCCCATTAAAATTTCAGTGAACGATCTGGAGAAACTCCGGATCAGACGCGAGTTGCGCGAGATCTACCTCAACCCAAGCAACACCATCACGGTCAACCCATGATGCGCACTCCCAACCTCGTAACAACGGCGCGTCGTGTGTTGACATTTCGTCAAGCAGCCTAAGTCCAACCACTCGCGAGACGATCAACCCCGCTCGTTGCTTGCCCAAGCGCTGGCCCAGCAGTATCAAACGTCTCGCACCAATGTCAGACGGCGCATGTAAGCCTAGCCACGAGGCCATATCGCTCACGGCATACAATCCGCCGCGAACGTTAGTCACACCAAGAAACCACTCGCGCGTCAGCGGGACAGCGGTGATATCCGCAATAGGAGCGACCTCGGAAATGTCGTCCAAATTAAATAGGTATCCACGACCCGCCACCTGCACCGCTAAGCGGGATTGCCGTTGCGGGAGCTCTGCCGCTTGTCGCAGGCGCAACGCTAGCGCCTGCTGAAATTCCCGCAATCGATTTCTATCCCTAGCCACTCAAATTCTCCAGAAACACATCACGACGATTGCGCGCGACACGAGCATTGCGAAAGCTCCGCTTGGCTCCTTGCGTACGAAAGGTGTTTCACAGGGTTCCATCAGATGTCAAGTCGTGCAATTTTCTCGAGCAAGTCGGCGCTTACTACCGGTTTAACAACGTAGTCACGCGCGCCTTGCCGCAAACCCCATATCTTGTCCGTCTCTTGGCTTTTGGTCGTGCAAATAATGACTGGGATATGTTTGGTCGCCTCATCGCGAGCGATAACGCGCGTCGCTTGAAACCCATTCAGGCCCGGCATAACCACGTCCATCAATATTAAATCCGGCAGCAACGCCTTGGCTTGCGCCAAGGCCTCTTCTCCGCTGTCGCACGTATTCACCTCAAAGCCAGCACGTCTCAAAATCTCAGAGATCGCGTGCCTTTCGGTTGGAGAGTCGTCAACTACCAGTACTCGCTTTACGGCCATTCTCTTCAACCTCCGGAAATTGTGCGGTCGCGGCTTGAGAACGACGCGACGGCGGAAATTAAGCTCTCTTTGGTGAATGGCTTAGTTAAGTACTGATCAGACCCTACCATGCGGCCACGTGCGCGATCAAACAAACCATCCTTGGACGAGAGCATGACGACCGGTGTCGCCTTAAATTTCGCATTTTTCTTAATTAGCGCGCACGTTAGATACCCATCAAGCCGCGGCATCATGATGTCGACAAAAATCACATCGGGGCGGTGATCTGCAATTTTTGCAAGCGCGTCGAAGCCGTCGTCCGCTAGTATCACTTGGCATCCAGCCTGCAGCAAAAATATCTCAGCGCTTCTTCTTATGGTGTTGCTGTCGTCAATCACCATGACCTTAAGCCCATCCACCTCAGATGCCGACACATTAGGATCAATCAATTGGATGGCTCCGTCGTCTAACAAAGAACATTGTCATATAGTTTGACACGTTCGTACGAGATTTGCATTGCAATGAGGAAATATTGTTGTCTTTTTAGTAATGTGTCGGCGGCGCGCAACGTGCCTACGTAACCTTCACTTTCGCCGCTTTACCGTGGTGCAATCCTAAAAACAGTTTGTACGCTATGTTGTCTGTTTCTTCCACCCACGCATATCCGAGACTACCGATGCGCTGCAAAAAGTCGTCCAAGTTGGCGCGATCAGCTTCTGGCGCTTGGATGCCCGCCAAAACGCGACCAACATCAGATCCCTGATTCCGGTAATGAAACAATGTGATATTCCACCCACTATTCATAACCCGAAGAAACTGCGCAAGCGCGCCCGGTCGTTCTGGAAAGTCGAATCGGAAGACGCGTTCGCCAGCGGCTCCCGGCGAGTGTCCGCCAACCAAGTGACGCACATGCAGTTTGGCCATTTCGTTGTCCGTAAGATCGACGGGGCGAAGTGCGGCAGCCCGAAAATCCTTGAAGAGTTGCTTAGACTCTTTTCGATGGGCAACTTCTATGCCCACAAAAACGTGTGCATCCCCACCCCCATCAACAAGATTTGCGTACCGATAATTGAACTCGGTAACTGCCCGCGGCCCAAGCAGGTCGCAAAACTTCCTAAAACTGCCCGGGCGCTCAGGCAAGGTAACGGCAAATACGACCTCGCGCTGCTCGCCCAGCATTGCGCGCTCAGCTACAAATCTCAGCCGATCAAAGTTCATGTTTGACCCGCACGCCACAGCAACATAGGTTTTTCCGGTGCCGCGGTGCTGTTCAGCATACTTTTTTAGACCCGCGATGGCGGTCGCGCCTCCGGGTTCGAGCACCGAGCGGCAGTCCGTATAAACGTCTTTGATGGCGGCGCAAATTTCGTCGTTGGTGACGAGAACGGTGTCGTCCACGAGTCGCTGACACAGGCGGAATGTCTCCTTGCCAACTTGCCTTACTGCAATCGCATCCGCAAACAAGCCGACGTTATCTATCTCGACGCGTCTACCGGCTCTCAAAGACTGTGTCATGGCCGACGAATCAAAGGGCTCTACGGCGATGATCTTTGTTTTTGGTCTTACCGCCTTCACGTATGCGGCGATACCCGAAATTAGGCCGCCGCCGCCGACAGCCACAAAGATTGCGTCGATATCGCCTTGATGTTGGCGAAGAATTTCCATACCGATAGTGCCCTGCCCGGCAATGACATCGGGGTCGTCATAAGGATGAATAAACGCCTTCTTGCTCTTGGTTGCGATTGCCAGCGCATGCTCATATGAGTCCGAATAGGACTCGCCGAACAACACCACATTTGCGCCACGTGATCGCACCGCGTCAACTTTGATGGTGGGCGTGGTCTTGGGCATCACGATAGTGGCGCTAGTGCCAAGTTTTTGTGCTGCCAAGGCTACCCCTTGCGCGTGGTTTCCACTGCTCGCAGCGACAACGCCGGCGGCCAGTTGTTTAGCGCTGAGGTGCGCCATTTTGTTGTAGGCGCCGCGCAGCTTGAACGAGAAAACCGGTTGTTCGTCCTCTCGCTTTATGAGCACGTTGAGACCCAACCGCGTCGACAACAGCGACGCACGAGCCAGTGACGTTTCTATAGCAACGTCGTAAACCTTCGCATTCAATATGCGGGTTAGATAGTCCAACTTTATTCCCCAATTTACGGAAACGTCACGGCGAGCGCGCCGCGTCAGCGCTGTAAGTGTGTGATGCGCTGCGATGCTCAATCTGTCAAATTTTAGACCGAGCCCGAATTATGATGTTCGTGGATCTAGCCCAAAGAAATAGCAATGCGTAGCAGTAGCGTCTGTGTAAGCCAACAGGAGGAAAACGGACGATGCGATGGCGATCGGGCGAAGAGCCGATTGTTGGTTCTTGTCATTAAGCGGTTGCTGTTGGCGGTGAAAGAGCGCGGCCGCAAACATAGTTTTTACGTCGCAAGCTGCTGTTCGGCGCGATAACCGCCTCGGAGCATGGCGCCCGAACTTTATGAAGGCGAGCGCGCGAAGCTCAAGAGCCCCCTTGTCAATTCATTGCTGGCGGATCTTACGACACGCGAGGTGCTGCCGGAAAAGTAGTGGCCGCGGCCGCCAAGCGCCCGTGCGTTAGGACCTTGTTGGCGTGGCGTACTTACGTCGACTAACACGGCCTCCGGGCTGCTCAGTGTCAGCAGCGATCATTCACCCGGCCCGAACAGCCCAATACGCGCATGAGCAAGCGCTTCATGTTGAGCGCTCGCTGCGGCCGCTAAGTGCGAGCGACAGCCGTGTTTGATGGTTTCGGCAACGCGGTCGTGCGGATTGCCCCTGATAGCACCACGCCGCCGCGCCGGGCAACTTGCCGGTTGGACGACGCCATCGTCACACGCGGGAAGCCACGAAGCACTAGGCTCGACAACCCCCTCCCCCCTCCCCACCGGCTCGCAGGCGATGTGTTCCGGCCTAGGTACCCGTTCGCGCCATTAATCGTTGTTCTATTCGACCCAACTAGTCAACGCAAGTAGAACCTCAGGCTTGCGCATGACTCAAACACGGCACAACGACCGCACGCCATCCACAAGCGATAGAGCCTCCACGCACGCGTGGAAAGCGTCGGAATCGGTAATCAAAACAGAAAATTCCAACTTGGCTAGGGGTTCATCTAGTTCTGAATAGGAACGAGAAGAAACTCCGACAACGTTCACTAGGCAATTGGAAATAGCGTACGCGCAGTCCGCCAATAAACCACGTCTATCTGAAGCATCAACGCGAATGACACATGGCAGCGGCGCAACAAGCGCTGAAGCCCAAGCAGGCACAAACTCCTCCGAATATTCGCGCTTGGCCCCCCGTTCTGTGCACTCCAGCCGATGAGCCAGCGCACCGCTCGGCGTCAAGCTACACACTACTTCATCGCCAGGCAGCGGCCGACATAATGAGCAGTATCGGATACCTCCAGCCCCGCTGCCATCTAAAACGATCGAACGCGAAACATTCATGTTGGCACTTTGCCCAACAATACGCGCAAGCTCTGGGTTGCACGCTAATGCGGACACGGACGATGCCGAGGTCAAGCCCTCGCCAATTCGCTGAAACAAGACGTCCAAAGTCGCGGCGCCGTAACTTGATAGCAGCGCCGTATCAACCAACGTCTCCGGCGGTTCGCGAGTTCCCAGCGAAAGAAAAGCCTCAGTCAGTAACTTACGACCCAGCTCCATGGCATCGGTGCGCGCGACCTCTTTTAGCCACTGCCTTAGCTTGCTTCGACTCCGCGGTGAACGAAGGTAAGGTTCCCATTCTGCTTTTGCGGTGATCGAATCAGACGAAATGACTTCCACTATATCGCCCGAAGCAAGTTCAGTCGACGCATCTCTGCGGACGCCGTTGACCAGTAGAGCGGCAGTGTGAAGGCCCAACTCGGTGTGAATCGCAAAGGCGAAGTCAAATCCCGTTGAGCGATGCGGAAGGGAGATTCGGAGGCCTTTTGGCGAGAAAACGACAATTGATTTATCAGCCACCAGTTCACGCAGAACTTGCGTGAACTGTCCCGAATGCAGAGAAGTCTTCGCTAAGGCCGCAAAATCTCCTGTGTTTGTTGAGTTCCCCATTAACCGAACCCACGGCTTACGCGCAACGCGCGGAAAGCGAGCAACCAGCTCCACCACGGGGCCGTAGGACGACAAGAGCCCCTTCGTTGAAACGTGCCCTTCCGATGCGTCACTATTGAAACTTGCAGGCAGAAATACGAAATGACGATGGAAAACACAGATCCGCTCGTACGCCTGCGACATAGAGGCGCAATCAAGCGTAAGTGACGGCACCCCAAAAAGCGTGCGAACCGAACGTTCCCTTGCCAGTCGGTGAAGCGAGTCAACAATTCGTCGATCACGTACGGCAGCAACAGCCGACGCAGATGCAAATTCGTCCTCGGAAAAGTCCGCATCAAAGATTCTCACGGCCCGACGCTGATCGACAGCATCCCGGTACCTCACCCATTTAGAAATGACGCGCCATCGCCACGGATACAAGGCTTGCAAACACAGGGCCTCCAATTCGCCGGCTAGCGCATGGAATCCCATGTACCGGGCAAGCGGGAAGAGCACCCGATGCGTATCTAATGCGACCCGTCGACGTTTCTCAAAACTAACCGCGTCTAGCGTTCGCATATTGTGCAAACGATCACACAGTTTGACTGCAAACACTCGCCAATCTTGGCCGCCCGCTTCAACTAACTTACGGAGCGTTTCGTCTTTCTCGTGACCTGGGCTTGCGGCATTAATGGCGTCCAATTTAGACACACCATCAACGATGTGAGCAACGTCCGACCCAAATTGATGGGCGATTAGACTCAGCGGAACATCTGAATCTTCGACGACGTCGTGCAACAGGGCTGCACATAGAGCGTCCGCACCCGGGTCTAGCGACTCCTGAAGGATTGAGGCGACAGCTAATGGGTGTGTGGCGTAAGCCTCCCCAGACGAACGTATTTGGCCGTCATGCGCGCTTAACGCGAGCGACCAAGCGGACTCCAAGCGAGATATGTCCTCGGCGCCGTACTTGCCGACGAATTGCTTACAAAACGCGGAAAAAGCCGGGGCAAGCCCCATGTCTAGCTACATGCCAATTTTTTTAAGTACGGCACGGTCAATTTTCCCAAAAGCAATCTCACGAAGAGCAACTACCACCGGCTTGTCGCGCTTGGAGGCCTCAACGAGCGGCTGGTGGCCTGCCACGAGTTGTCTCGCACGCGCGGCGGCAGCCAATGACAATTCAAAGCGATTCTCAATATTTCCTAGACAATCTTCTACGGTAATCCGTGCCATATACATATCCTATCAATCTTCCACGGAAGACACCGCGTGAACTCCTGGAACTTGACAATAGCACAACCGGTGCTCGCGCTGGGCTATCCACCGAGCGCGCCGACTGCGCGGTAGGAATAATCGAATAAAAAGAGGTATGCTCACAACCACCAATTTTGGGCGTCGGAGAAAATTTACAGCGCAACAATTCGCCGCCTCAGCTCCCTGGGGTTCGCGGACGGGTAGCGTCTAATGGAGTCCCATTTCACGGCCGTATGCTTTGCAAGTCCCGAACGCCCCGCATATGTGGGTCACAGCGCATGACGCTTGCTGCGCGAACACAAACAGAACCATGTCAATAGTCGCAAATCGGGCCCTTCCACAGGGCTACAAGCTTCATAACTATCGAATTGATCGCGCCATAAGCCGTGGTGGATTTTCAATCGTGTATCGTGCTGTCGACGACAACGGGACAGTAGTGGCTATTAAAGAATATTTGCCGAGCGGGCTTGTTTTGCGATCTGAAGGTTCCCGCGTGCATGCGAGTTCAATCGAAAATTTGGATTCCTTTCGCTTCGGCATGAAATGCTTTTTTGACGAGGGCAAGTCCCTAGCGACCATTAACCACGCGAACGTCGTGCGAGTGCTTAATTTCTTTCGCGCCAACGAGACGGTGTACATGGTCATGAAGTACGAGCGCGGCAGAACATTACAGCAGTACATTCAAGGCAATCAGGGAATGTTGCCTGAGGGTTTGATCCGCCACGTCTTTTCCCGTTTGCTCAATGGATTACGCGAAGTCCACTCTAGGCGTTTACTGCATTTAGATATTAAGCCCGCTAATATTTACATTCGCACCGACGGCTCCCCGGTTTTGCTCGACTTCGGTGCGGCTCGCCAGGTTCTGGCGTCGCGAGGAAGTCGTGTCACGCCCATGTATACCCCGGGTTTTGCTGCGCCCGAACAGTATAAGGAGGGAGATTCGGATAGGCTCGGGCCATGGACAGATCTTTATGGAGTGGGCGCATCTCTGTTCGCTTGCTTTGCTGCCTTTGCGCCACAAGCGGCCGACAGCCGCTCCAAGGATGATCACTACGTCTCTGCGAAAAAACTATGGGCTGGCAAGTATTCTCCGCGTCTACTTGAGTTAGTAGACCAGTGCTTACGACTTGATCCGTTGCAACGTCCCCAGTCCGTGTACCAGGTGCAAAAGATGTTGCTAGCGGCCCCCGAGCCAATCAAACGAACTTGGATTGAACGAGTCACGGATAGATTGGGCGTGACTCGTCCTAACGGCAAACGTAAATAGGCAAACGGAATGCTTCTAACACACATGGCCCACACACTTCTGCGGCGAACCCGCGCGTCAATGAAGGCTCCGCAAAGCTGCTAGTCCATGGAATTTTCTATTTTTCAAGAAACGCGACGCGGTGGACGAAAAGTCAATCAAGATCGAGTGGGGTACATCTATACAAGAGACTCTCTCTTTGTTGTCGTTGCGGACGGCATGGGCGGTCACGTCGGGGGAGAAATCGCTGCGCACATTACGGTGCGCTTATTGCTTGAACGCTTCGAACAGGAAGCTAAGCCGGTGCTGTCGTCGCCCGTTCTGTTCTTGCAAAACGCATTCAAATCGGCGCACGACGCCCTGTCAGATTATGCGCAACGGTTCCGACTGGTGGATACGCCGCGGACGACCTGCGTCGCGTGTGTCATACAGGACGATGCGGCTTATTGGGCGCACGCAGGCGACTCTCGTCTGTATCACATGCGGCGCGGAGCTTTGGTCGCCCGTACGCGAGACCACTCGAAGGTTCAGTACCTCCTTGATAACGGAGTTATTAGCCCAGATGAGGCTATTAGGCATCCGGATAGAAACAAAGTGTTTAGCTGTTTTGGTGGTGGGGTCGATCCCACTGTTGATTTTTCTGCGCGGGTGCCCCTTTATTCCGGCGACGTGCTTATGCTTTGTTCGGACGGGTTGTGGAGCGCCTACGCTGACCATGAATTGGTATCGCGGCTGTCGCACGGCGATTTAACTAAGACTTCACCCGCCGTCTTGAACGATGCGGAGCAGCGCGCCGGTCGTGACTGTGACAATTTAAGCATCATTGCCCTGCGCTGGGCGGGCAGCGCCGGCGACTGGTCAGACTCAGTCACTGCGACGCATACGGAAACGCTTGCGATGGGCGAGTTCACTACGCAGATGGATCGCACCATTACTATGGCGGAGCCGAGCACCGGGCGGCCCGCGCTGACCGACGCGGAAATTGAACTTGCCATCAAAGAAATACAGGACACTCTGAATCGTCATGGAAGCGCTTGAACGTCTTGTTTTTTTGGATACGGAAACGACGGGGCTCGAAGCGAGACTGGGGCATCGCATAATCGAGATTGCGGCTGTCGAAGCGTGCGGACGGGAACTTTCGGGCAGGTGTCTGCATTATTACATTGACCCGGAGCGAGAGATTGATCCCGGCGCGACCGCTGTGCACGGCCTTACCTGGGATGATTTGCGTGGCAAGCCGAAATTTTCTGCTGTTGCTGCGGAACTGGCGGCCTTTTTAGGCGACGCTCGAGTTGTCATTCATAACGCCCCTTTTGACGTGGGATTTCTGGATCAAGAATGGATTCGAATGCGGCAGGCTCCAACTGCTCGGCGTCCGTTCGTCGTCGTTGATTCGTTGGTGATGGCAAAGGAAAAGTATCCCGGCAAGCGAAATTCGTTGGACGCGCTGTGTGACCGCCTAGGCGTAGACAATTCGCACCGGAACTTGCATGGAGCATTGTTAGACGCTCGTTTGCTGGCCGAGGTGTACTTTGCCATGACTCGGGGGCAAGGCACATTGGAAATGTCCTCTGATGATTCACGCCAAGCCCTATCAACAAGCATCGACACTTGCGATTCATTGCCCCTGCCAGCCGTTGTTCCGGTCGCGCTTAGTAGCTACGCGGACGCATCACATGCTTCTTACGTTAGCGTGTTAGCAAGACAGTCGGGGGTAGAGCGCGTCTGGAACTGAAGTTTTTTCATTTCCGAGTCTGTGTGTAGATCTTTGGCGCGCCATGCAGAAAACGTTCTCCGTTTATGGACTTTTTTGCGCGCGGGATTCTATTGGTGCAGCCGTTGGGGTCGTATCAGCCGTCCACAACGGTTGAACTGCGGCGTCGTACTCATGTGGTGGGGCTGCCAGTGTGCTGTAGCTTCGCACGCGAACAGGCTGCGCTGGCCATTGCCGTTGGTTCGAAGGGGGCGTCGTTGTAGTGAGGTCGCTCAATCAAGGCAAGCTGCTGGAGTAGCTCGGCAAGGGCGGCCGTGTTCTGTTGGTTTATTCAGGTGTAGGCGGGGCCTTGCTCGAGCGCGCCGATGCGAAATCGCCAGCTCGCAGCGTCAAAGCACTAGCGTCGCCGCGGACGGGGAGGCTGGCCCGCGAAGGGTGCGGCCTCAGCGTGATCTTGCTGCACCGGGAGCCTTGTGGAGTGTTCTGTGAAAAGCTCCAACACGTCTAGGCGGAATACGCGCAGGTGACCCGCCCATAGCCACCGTTCGAAGGAATCTTCCGGGGATCCGGGCACATAGTTAACTGATAGTTTCCGGTGCGTTTAGCGCAATGGATGAATTTTCTCGCGCGGCATCGGCAGTTGGTTGGCGATGCTGCGCGGCGAATTTCTCGGGCGGGATTTGCCCGAGTCTGCTGCGCGGTCGCGGCTTTTTATGGGAGCTTCGCGAGTGCGGGCTTTCGCATCTGGCCCCCGGACATCGGATTTGACCTGTGCTCATTCAGGCATTCCTCCCGAAATCTCCTTCTAAAGCGCTGGTTGTAGGCGTTCTGCGTCGGGCATCCTCGCTCGGTCGGGATACGTGTGATCTCTTGTGATTGTGTATCTGCAAGAAGTTCTTTAGCGATGAGCTCAGTTCTGCTTTCGGTTCGCACTGGTTGCGGGTGGCCGCGAGAATGTGCGGTTTCATCCAGAAGTCATGTGACGTGCTCGCGCCTGTCCCGGGATCCTCCGCCATCTGCACGCAGTTTCGTGTCAAGTCATCCACCGCCCTAAGCCGCTTAAGTCTGCGTTCGGTGCTCAGACTGTGGTGACGACACCTCGGATTCAGGTTTAAGCAGCCGTCGCAGTCTGAAGAAGAGGCACCCGCCGACCCTATCGTTCGGCCTTCACGGTCCGGCGAACGGTAAGTTCGCCTAACTGTAGGCCTATCGATGAGTTTGTGATAGATGGGAGGCTACGCCGGGCGCAGTAGTGCATGAGTCATGCACTAGCTCGCACGCCGGAGCGTATGCGCAATCTCGTTAGTCTGTTCGCTCGGCTGGTGGTCGAGTTCGCTAGGGTACGCCTATTTTCGAAAACTGTAGCGGGAGAGTTGCACGAGGTCGTAGGCGTGGCGTTCAGACAACATGGTATCCATCACCATGTTCCGATAGCAGATGCTCACTTCGGTGAAACCGTGTTTGCGACGCAAGTCCTTCACTGGAGTACCCGACTCAACGTGACGCGCGAGCCCAATGACCTATGCTTCTGTGTGTTCCCTCTTCTCAGTTCCGTCATTCTTCAAAAATTACGGATCCTTCGCAAGTTTCACCGGTACGCTATGTGGGGAACAGGTCTATTCAATGCTTGTTAAATGGTTCCTTCGCAGTTAGACCGCCATCTGCGTAACGCAGGAGTAGACGATGTGCTCTGCGCTAACGTAAAAAAGCCTTCAACGGGATCCGTTGAAGGCTTTGAATGAGTTAGTTTGACACTGACCTACTTTCGCGAGCTATAAGGCTGACTATCATTGGCGCTGAACTGTTTCACGGTCCTGTTCGGGATGGGAAGGGGTGGGTCCAGATAGCTATGGGCGTC
>JAGNQL010000222.1 GCA_017989135.1 Burkholderiales bacterium | reverse complement strand
CCCACACTTGATCTGCGCAAAACCATCGAAGCGCTCGCCGCGCTCCCGGAAGCGACTGCGGTGTCCCCCGCACCAAGCTTTGCACCGCCCGCGTCACGCAATGACCCCTGCCCTTGCGGCAGCGGCAAGCGCTACAAAGCCTGCCACGGCGCGTTGGGTGCTGCGGGCGCTGCGACTTCCGCCGCCAACGCGCCGCTCAACATTGACGCGGTCATTGGCGAAGCGCTCGCGCTGCACGAACAAGGCAACATTCAAGCCGCCGTCGAGCGCTATGCCCGCGTGTTGCAGCAGGAACCCGAGAACCCCACTGCGCTGCATTACGCCGGGTTGTCGCAATACCAAGCGGGACAGCCGTCGACTGCGTTGGAACTCATGTGGCGCTCGGTGAAACTCGCCGATCACGAGCCAGAATTCTTTAGCAACATCAGCGCCGCCGCGTGGACCGCCGGACGCTATGACGAAGGCAAGTGGGCTGCGGAACGCGCTTTGGCACTCAACGCAGAACACATCGGTGCGCTCAACAACTTGGGCTTCAATCTGCGCTCGATGAACGACATCACGGGCTCGATTGCGGCGTTCGACAAGGCGCTGGCGCTCGCGCCGGACTTTGCCTACGCACGCTGGAACCGCACCTTCTCGCTTCTCGCGTCGGGCGACTACACGCGCGGCTTCGCAGACTACGAACTCCGATTGCAATTTCCGCAGACTCAACCAAGCGGAAAAATTCCGAACGCGCCCATGTGGCGTGGCGAGGCAGCGAACGGCAAATCCATTTTGCTGTTGTGCGAACAAGGGCTCGGCGACACATTCATGTTTGCGCGTTTTGTGCCGATGGTCGCGGCGCGTGGGTTGAACGTCACGCTCGCGGTGCAACGTTCGCAAGTCGTCCTCATGCAGTTGTCGTTCCCCGACATTCGCGTGGTCGCCGTCGGTGCACACGAATCGGCGACGTTTGATTATTGGGCAGCGCTCTGGTCACTGCCTCCCGCGATGGGCATCACGATAGAGAATTTACCGGTACCGAAGCGCTTCTTGCAGGCACGCGAAGATGACGTGGCGAAATGGCGGACGCGATTGCTTGCCGTCGACAACGCGCAAATGAAGCGCATCGGCATCGTCTGGCAAGGCCAGTTCGCGGGTCAGGACAATCAAATGGCAGATCGCTCCGTTCCGCCGCGCTTGATGCGCCAATTTGTTGAGGCGAACCCACAGCACACGTGGGTGTCGTTGCAGCATGGCGCGCCCGCGCTTGGTGCGCCGAACCTCATTGATTGGACCGCAGAGACGGTTGAATTTACGCAGATGGCCGCGCTCATCGATGCGCTGGACGTTGTGATTTCTATCGACACCGGTGCGGCGCATTTAGCTGCTGCACTTGGCGCGCCAACGTGGGTGTTGCTGCGACACGCGGGCGATTGGCGCTACGGCATTGATGGCGATTCGTGCGCTTGGTCGCCGACGATGCGCCTTTTTCGGCAAGACGCCGCACGGCGCTGGGAGCCGGTGTTGGCAGAGGTTTCGCAGGCGCTTCGATGATCGGCTGACGCGCGTCTCGGCGGGAGCGGCGGAAGCAGCGAATGGCCGTCATTCACGGCTTCCGCCGCTCCCACGAAATCTGTCTGACGCGCTACGACTTTAACTTTCCACGCACAATCAGCGTCACCCGATCCCGCTCTTCGCCTTTTTCGTCAAGCAATCGCACGGTGAAGTTTCCGGCGACGGGCTGCCACGACGCAGCCTCCGAATTGCATCCGAGCGCCTCTCCGTTGACCTCCCAACACGCCGCCTGCGCGGTGTCACCGCTGGTCAATGCGATGCGCTGACGCGCGGCCGGAATATCAGGGTCAAGCGCGATGATTGTGCCGTCCGTCGGTGACACGATACGCGCGCCCGCAGCGTTGCCTGCGCGTGCGGCGATCCATGTTTGCGTCGCGGTGGACGGCTCCGTGCCGCGTACAAACCATTCGTCGCGCGAGGCCTCCACGCGTCCGTTTTCATTCGCAAACTGCACGCGACGCTTGACCACATTGCTCGGTGCTGCTCGCTCGCGTCCCGCGCCAAAGCGCACAGCGGCGGCTTCCATAACGTCCGCCCAAATCGGGCCTGCGCCGGAGATGCCCGTGACGTTGTGCATCGACTCGCCGCTGGCGTTTCCCACCCAAACGCCGACCGTGACGCGCGCGTTGAAACCGATCGTCCAGTTGTCGCGCATGTCTTTGCTGGTGCCTGTCTTCACAGCGGCCCAATGCGAAAGTGCGAGCGGATTGTCGAAACCGAATGTGACGTAGCGTGCACCGCGATCAGCGAGCATATCGGTGACGATCCACGCTGTGGCGCTGGAGAAAAGCTTCGTGCTCGGGGCAGCGGTCGAGGTCGATGCAGCGAATTTCGGGGCGGTTACAACGCCTCCGTTCGCAATCGCTCGATAGGCGTTGGTCAGTTCGAGCAACGATACGTCTGCGCTACCCAGCGCAAGCGAAAAGCCGTAGTGCTCAGGATCGTCGTTGAGCGTCGTGAGCCCCGCGCGTTTGAGGAGCGCGTGCGACGGCGCGACGCCGACTAACGTGAGTGCGCGAATCGCTGGCACGTTGAGCGAGGATGCAAGCGCAGTGCGCACGCTCACCGGCCCAACGTAATCGTGCGCATAGTTTTGCGGTGTGTATGCGCCGCCTCCCGCGTCGACGGAGAACGGCGAATCGTCCAGTAGCGTCGCCGCTGTGAACAGATTTTTCTCGATGCCGAGGCCGTAAATGAATGGCTTCAAAGTCGAGCCCGCTTGACGCTGCGCGCGCGCAGCGTCCACTTCGCCTGCAGCCGACAATCGCCCGGACGAGCCGACGTAGGCGAGCACTTCGCCCGTCGCGTTGTCGATGGCAACCACCGCAGCATCGTGCGCGTTGCGCCCACCGAGCTGCTGCAAATGCTTGGCGATGGCGTCGCGCGCGGCCAGTTGCAGATTGCGGTCGAGCGTGCTGCTTTGCGTTTTCGCCGTGGATTTTGGCAAGTACTTCGCGATGTGCGGCGCGATGAATTCGCCCTCGTCGCGAAGCTTCGCGGCGCTGCCCCAACGGTCAATCGCATACGCGAGCATTGCGCAATCGGCGCTCGCATCCTGGCCTTTCAACACTTCACACGCGCGCCGCTCAACCGTCGCGCGCGGCGCTTGTGGTGCGCGAATCAGCGCGGCGAGCAGGGCCGATTCGACAGCATTTAGTCCATGTGGCGCTTTGCCGAAGAGTTGCTCTGCTGCGGCTCCGACGCCTTGTATTTCGCCGCGAAAGTAAACGGTGTTGAGATACGTCTCAAAAATCTGTTGCTTCGTCCACGCGCGCTCCAACGCCCACGCGGCCTGCGCTTGATTGATTTTCTGCTGCACCGTGCGGCCGTCGCTCGCACGCGTGAGCGAGGCGTCGAGCATTGCAGCGACCTGCATCGAAATGCTGCTCGCGCCACGCTGCGCGCTGCCGGCGCGAAGGTTACCCAACGCTGCCGCCGCAGCGGCGCGCAAGTCCACGCCGCCGTGCTCGAAAAAGCGCTTGTCCTCGGAGGCGAGCACTGCGTCGATCAGCGCGGGCGAAATTTCGTCGAGCGTTGTCCACGTCGTGCGACGCACTTTGTCGTCCACACGAATGCGTTGAATCGGCGCGCCATCGCGGTCGACGATGATGCGGTCGCTGGGGGCGTACGCGGCCCGCAGGGCGCCAAAGCTTGCGGGGGCGGCGAAGGCCGACAGCGACAGAGTAGACAGAGCAAAGACCCACGCCGCCCAGCCGAGCCAAACCAAGTACGTCGGACGGGCACTGCCCGCCTCGTATTCCACGGCGAAGGCCGTCCGCTTTGCGCGTCGGGTGGGGCTCAACAAGGGCAGCGCACGCGCTACGAATAACGTACTAACAGCTTTAATGCTTGAGCGACTGCCTGGCGGCGCTGCAAGCACGTTTTTCTCTATTGTCGACATACGTCGAATATTGCCTGCAATGACCGCTGAGCAGTCGTTGGCGCTGAAAAGCTGTAATCGCTTGGCGCGGTCAATGCCGCGCCTACCTCCCATACGTTCACGGCTCAATCTCAAACAGCGCGTTGCCTAACTGTCCATTCACTTCCGGCGAATACATTGCTTCAGCATGCGTTGGCGGCAGCGCGTATTTCCCCGGTGTGGTGAGGCGAATTTCGTAGGTGAAGCTGTGCGTGCCTTTGCGCGCCCATTCGAACGAGGAGCGCACGGACGTGAAAGTCCGCTCGATGTAGCGATAGCCTTGCCACGTTTGCGCCATCTCTGCTGAGTTCGCTAGTTTCGCCAATCCACCGAGCACGGTGCTGCCTGCGGGCACCGGGTCCTCAATGACGAGCCAGCCAAGACCTGCCTTGTTTTCCGCAGTCACAGTGACTTGCAT
>JAGNQL010000050.1 GCA_017989135.1 Burkholderiales bacterium | reverse complement strand
CCAAAGCAGTCATCGTTTAGCTTGCCGTCGACCAACGGTGAGTCCGGCCTTGGATAACGTGCCAACACCACAATCCAAGCCAACTATCGCGCGCATTTGCTCATCGAATAGGTGAACGCAATGCGCGCGATTTTCATTTCCGACCTGCATCTGAATGAGCGCGACGCCGCGACGCAAGCGCGCTTCGACGCTTTCATGCGCGCCGACGCGCCGACGGCAGACGTTCTCTACGTCTTGGGCGATTTGCTCCACGTTTGGCTCGGCGACGCGATGTTGCCGGGCGACCCACATGCATGCCGCATCGCCGAACAATTCAAGGCGCTATCGGAACGCGGCGTAAAAATCTTCATCGCCCGTGGCAATCGCGATTTCATGATCGGCACCGCGTTTGCAGCCGCGTGTGGCGCAACGTTACTCAACGAACAAACCGTGATCGAACTCGGCGGCAAACGAACACTGCTCATGCACGGCGACGAGCTTTGCACTGACGACGTTCGCTACCAGCGCGCCCGCCGAATTCTTCGCACCGACACACTGCGCATTGTGGGCAATGCCCTGCCGAGGCGCTGGCGCTATGCCATCGCCGCGAAGCTGCGCAAAGAGAGCAACGCTCACAAAGCGGCCACCGCGATGTCGATCATGGATGCCAACGCACAGGCCATCACCGCCGCTATGTGCGCTCAGCAAGTTGAAACGCTGATCCACGGCCACACCCACCGCCCCGCGCACCACGCGCTCGCGGGCGGACAGGATCGTTGGGTGCTCTCCGATTGGCAGCAAGACTTCGGCTATCTCATTTGGGACAGCGATCACTTCCGCATCGAGCCGTGGTCACGCGCGGAAAGCACGGTCTGACGCTCTGGCTATAATCCGGAAATATTGGGGGGGTAGCTCAGCTGGGAGAGCGCCGCGTTCGCAATGCGGAGGTCGGGAGTTCGATCCTCCTCCTCTCCACCATCGATCTCGCTGCGCTTAATTTTGCCAGCTACGCCGCTTACGGCCTCAGCGCGTCAATCGCATTCAGCACATCCGCATCACTACGGCTTGAATTTTTCGCGCCTTGCGTGATTGTTGCTGCGTCGGTGATGCCGAGCAGGCGGCGCAGGATCACCACACCGTCAGTCGTTGCCAGTGTCAGGCCGTCACCGTCGACGTCAAAGCCGGTCAGGTTGTTGGCGATGTACTGCTCGAGTTGCGTGGCGTTGCGTTGCGCGGTGGCGCCGAGAGCGCCGCCATCATGCCGCATCGTATTTCGTCGCCGTGGAGCTGTCGTCGATGTCCAGCGTGAGCGCAGTCACGTTGACCGCCACGGCGTTGCTCGCAATGCCGTTCGCGAACACGGTCAGCAAATATGGCCCCGGCGGCAGGCTGGTCACGGCGGGCAAGGGCGCGCTTTGATCGCTGGTGGCCGAACGCGTCTATGCAGTGGCAGGTGCGGCCCACACGATTTGCTGGCTGTCGACGCGGCGCAATTGCACGAGCGGGAATGTGCGGGCAGAAGAGAGCGCGTCGGGCGTGGCGTTGCGGTCGCGCCGTGTTGCAATTCGGGGCGCGCAGAGTGCACGGGTTCAAATACAGCTTTTTCATTGCATGCACAGCCACGTATGGCTTAGCGGCTATTTTTCGTTAATATCGACTTATACCAAATATGCGCCGAAACGACCGCACAGCAGTCGATAGCGGCAAAAAGCTGAAAGGCGTTTGGCTACTCGATTGAAATCGAACCGCGCGCGGAATCGTGTCGAGCCTGCTAGCGCAGTTATCGCCTGCACCACAACAATCTCCAAGCGTCGGCGCGTGGAGTTTGTGCGCGCATCGTTAGACTGGCTGAAGGTCCGCCCTGCTTTGCTGCCATAGCAACCAAAGGCGATCACAGAGCGCGGGCAAACTGCCGCGAGCGCCTTTCGCCTGCATATCGAAGCGTGCGATGGTGAACGAACGGCCTCGCGCATGCAGAGCCTGCTGTCAGCAGATTGCGCTGCGCAATCGCTTGCGAACCACCCACGCAATCGCGAGTGACAGCAAAATCAGGAGGTGATCGCGCAGAGGGACGTCGACGGTCGTCCAGACGCTCAGGTTCGCTGCGCTCGGGTTGTTGCCCGCCGTCGGCGTGGTTCCACCATTGATGTCATTAGTAGCGCTTGATCCGGCGGTGACCCTGACAGCGGTGACGCCGGTCGAAGGTAGCGTGAAGCCCACGGTACAGCTAATGGTTCCGCCCACTGGTACGGAGGCTACGCTCTGGCACCCGGACAGTTGTGTGCCGATAAGTGTTAGCGCGTTCACAATCGTGCAGCCCATATTCGCCGCCACCGCTGGTCCGTGATTGGTACAGATGGCGGTGCAGGTGACGCTTTGGCCCGGCGCGCCCTCCGCCAGTGAGCAACTGATCGTGCTCGTAGTGTCGGCCATCTGCGTCTCCGCGAAATTGTTGCCGCCGCTTCCGACGGCGGGCACAACGAGGGTGATGGTGCTGTTGCCGATTCCGCTCCCGCCGGTATCACTCACCCCTCCGAGTCCGCGCGAGTTGTAGGCGTTGGCGTAACCGCTCGGCTGTGTCTCAGTGAGTGTGCAGGTAGCACCCACCGGCACGCGCAGGAATCGATATTCGCCGTTCGTGTTGGTCGTGATCGTGCTGCTTCCAACAAATGCGGGCACGCAACTGATAGAGACTTGCGTTATGAGCGACGGGTCTTCCGGATCACCATCGTCTTCCAAGTTTGTTGGAGTACTCGCCTCGCGGTACACGCGGCCAGACACGGTTGCAAATTGCGCCGTTTCACCGAAGTGATAACCGCTTCCGCGATCTCCCGCGCCAGTCAATAAATTGTTGGTGACGTGGATGCCGGAGAAAACGTCGTTGCTTGAATTAATTCCTGGCGAAGCACCGCTCGACAGTACGCCCACCGCGTCCACCGAGTCCAGAAAGTCAACGGGTTGCGATTCCGTGATCGTGTACCCCGCAGCGTTGGACGACGGCAAATCGCAAAACAAATACTCGCCAAGTCGCAGCGACGGCTGAGCCTGGCAGGTGATGCTTTGCGCGGGACCGCCATTGACGCGCACCGAGTTGCTCGTAGTGGCAGCGCTATACGCGCTCTCGGTGACGGTCGTGATTGCGTAGCTGTTGCCGACCGAGTCGGTGCCGGTCAGGGTTATCAGGACATTTGGAATGCCCGTGTCGACCAACGTAGGAGTGAGCGAATTGTCGTTGTCGGCGTATACCGAGCCGCGAATTTCACCGCCGGGAATGTTGATGGCAACCTTCGCGCTCGAGACGACCAGTGACCCACCGGGCGCCACGGCCGTAAATGAGTTTTCGTATTGGTCGCCAGACCGACTCTCTTGCGTCTGCAACTGCAAGGTGATGGTCTGAGCAGTGTTGGGTTCGAGTCCATTAGTGTCATCGACGCGAATGGCGGTCGTCATGGCAGGAAGCGGCCCGTTCGGTGCCGCTATCCAGTTTGCACCGGCAGCCGGGCACGCGACCGTGCCGTCCGCTACGCTGCCACCGTTTGACACGCAATTTGGATTCCGGTTGATGATGAGCGGGGACGTGAGGCTGTAGTAAACGCTGTATTCCGGCAGCATTGGCGATATCGTGCCGCCGGAAAACGTTCCGCTAAAGGCATTGCTTGTGTTTACTGTGTCGCCGTTGTACGGCAGTACGTCCACAAGTCGGATGAGTGGGAATGCGCTACCCGATGTGTTGCGGTAAGTGAGCTGCCAGCTTTGCGCGCCTCCTTGTTCTATGAACGGCGTGCTCGTCGCCTTGCTCACGAGTAGCCCCTGCGGTACGCTTGCGACTAGATCAACAATTGCAAGCCGATCCTCTAGTGACGACCACACGGGATTCATGAAGAGTGGACTGGGATCAAGCGCGTGCTCGACAGTTGCTGTGCTGTGAATATTTGCGTTGTTTGCCGCTGCGACATTGATCTCGGCGACGTACAGCAGCATGGGAAGTATTTGACCTGGCGTGGCGTTTTCAATGCGCCACTCCAGCACAGTCGCTGGTGCGTTAGTTTCGGGATTGATACCGGCGTACGGAGGGCTAAACAGCGCTGGCACGGCCGAGCCTACGACGTAGTCCAAGGTGCTTGGCAAATATGTTTTCACGATCAACGGGGGCGTTGACGGTGGTGGATTGGAGTCGCCACTGTTGAAGCGAACGTCAATCGCAAATTCAACTGGCTCCCCGTAACGAATTTCTGTGATCGGTGCCAACGCGCCGGTGACCACGTTTCTCGCTGCTGAAAGGCTGATACTGGTATCGACGGTGCGGACAATCGCGTGATCGTTTTCCGCGTAGGTCCAAGTATTCGCGTTGCCGAAATTGAGCGAGGTTCGGTTGGGTAACCGCGTTCCAGACGCAGTCGCGATGACCTCATAACTACCGCGCAGCGACATGTCCACAAACGCAGGCACCGTATTGACACGAACGCGAACCCGTTTGATCGCAGGATACAGGCCACTGCCGGGCGGACTCTCCAGCGACGGGGGCGGCAACACTGGGTTAAACCCCTGACTCAGACTCGTTGGCAGGCTAGCACTAAACCAAGTACCACTGGAGCATTCGGGGGCAGAAAGTTGGCTTCGCGCTTGCGATCGCCCGGGTTCGTTCGCATCCCAATCAATATTGCTCACCGCGCCAGCGTCAGTGCTGAACTCCACGGTATAGCCCGCTGCATTGAGCACGGGCGACGTCGCATTGAGCCCCGAAAGGTAAAGCGTGAATGGATGCCCCAAAGGCATTTCGGCGCTGACGGCCAACGGGTCAAAGGGATTACGCAGCCGGGTGCGTGTGTTGTCCCATTCGTCACAAAATTGTGCACTTGGGCGCGCGCTGAACGCGCTGTTTGAAAAGTAAAACTCCGACTGGATGTTGCTGCCTGGGAAAACGTATCCGTGTCGACAATCGGGATCAGACGTGTCGCGCAAACACTGAGTCCCGCTCACTGACGCTGTATCTAGGCGTGGATTTCGCCAGAGCTTCCGATAAAACGTGCCGCCCGAATCGAGCGTGCGAATGCTGAAATTGTTCGTGTCGTCGTCAAACGTCTGCACTCCAGCGAAACCATCGTTGATCGCGGTGGCGTCCGGTTCGGTTGCGCCGCCTCCACTCGGGAAACTGAGCGCACGCAGTTGCCCCGCCGACAACACGCCTAAGTTTTGTCGAACTGTGACGGAACCATCCCCCGTGCCACCATCGTTTACCGAAAGCACCGGCAGCGCTGGGTAGAAGACGATGACCATGCCGACAAAGACGTAGCGCCGGGCGACGGTTTGTCCGTCGACTTGATGAGTCGGCAGTGTTGGGGGATTGAAAGTGTTGGCGGTTGGTGCGATTGTGATCGTGATGTCGCCGCCAGCCGTCGACTGGTTGCACGACATCGATCCGGAATCAACCACGGAGTTCGCTGCCGTAGCCCCAGCTAGGCCAATTTTTCCGTACGGATGGTAAAGCGCACGCAACGAGCTTGCTGCCGTTTGCCCTAATGACCAATTGGCTGGGACGCGGGTGCCGTTGGGAACCGGATCATCATTGCCATTGATGCCACAACCGACCAATTCGCCGAAACTCGCTAAGCCATCTGAATTCGACATTCGCTGCGTCAGTGTGATGGGATCAAGGCTCAAAATCGGCGCTGACCCGATACCTTCACCCGGCAGCGCAATCGCCACTGGGTAGCTCAGAATGTAGCCCGCGCGTCCGGCTGCACCGCCCACCACAGTGGTCAGACTGGACGCTGCGGCGACACTCACACGGTGCGGATTGCGCGCGCCTCGGTCGGCAATATTGGTGGTCGCATATCCTGCGAGCTCCAGATCAAACTGCGGCTTCGATGAAACAATGTCACCGCAAGGAAGCATTGTCACAGTGCTTGAGTTGCGCGTCTCAACACAGGTAACGTTTGCTTCGGTCAATGAGTCCTGGTAACCAGTACGCTGCACAGAGCCTGCAGCTTGCTGATTGGCCGCGCTAATGGTCGCAGATGGAACCAACACCGTTCCGTCGGGCACGGTGAAGCGGGGCCGGGCGCGCACGAGTACGTTGCGCGTGCTACCCGCGACGATCGCACCTAGTTCGCACGTCAATGTTTGGGCAGCGATGACGGAACCGGCAAGACAGTAGCTTGGAATCGGCGCGCCAGCAAACGCAGCGTTGGGTGCATCTACAAAGTCGACGCCCAGGGGCAGCGTGAAACTGATGCGAGTGGCGGATGCGGTTTGATGCAGCACGCGGTAGCGCAACTCATAGGTAAGCAGATCCAGCGTGCGAATGACGTGATTGGTGGCGCTTGCGTCGTTGCCCGAATCACTGTTTGCCGCGAAGGTACCCGTCCCGGTTCGTGCCTGATTGGACAGAGACGGATTGGCGACAATGATGTCGACGCAGCTTCGTCCCGGCTCGGCAAGTGCGGCACAAGCCGGTTCCTGCGACCAAGCGGCTGACGACAGGAGCGCTAAGCAGGCAAACCAAACCGCGCCGACAGCACGCATGGCGCTTCGGCCGCGCCGCGACAACAGCGGTGTCATAGGCGAGGGGTGTTTTTGGGCGATGCGCTTCGACGCAACACGACCAATCCCGCCATCGATAACATAAGGACCGCAACAGTTAGCGCGACCACGTCCAACGTCGGCACTCCAGCCGCCGCGGGCGGTTCCGTCGCGGAGATCACCGCGAGTCCCAACGAAAAATTGTTGTCCGGCGCGTTGGGTGGCGTGGGATCCATGTCAACGGCGGTAAACGACAGCGCAGTTAAGTCGATTGCAGTACGAATCCACACGCCAACGCTGTCCATGCCTTTGGTGTATCCGACGGTCTGACCCTGCACCGGAACCGGGACGTTCGAGCAGGTTGGTGTTGTGGTGCTGACATCACCGTAACGACCGTCAAACTGCAGCGTCGACGCCGTGCTGATTGCGGCGGGCGCGCAGAGTGGAAAGCTTGGAGCCGACACGGGCGTGAAGCTTAGGCTCACGGGCGGGCGGGGCCGCGTCGAATCGCCGTAGTGCACTGCGGCCACCCATCCATTGGGACCGGTGACGGTGACGCGCTCACCTTGGTCAACGTTGTCAATAAAAATCCACGATCCGGCGGGCAGTGCTCCTCCCACGAGGGACGTAAAGCTCAACGCGCCCGTGATCGTGGCGCCCGTGCCCGCGTCAAAGTACACCGCAGCGCGATCCGACGGCGGCGTGGGCAAGCCGACAGGGCCACCGGCCGCGTTATAGCCCGTAGCAAACGAGGCGGCGCTCAGCGCAGGAATGCCACCGTTGTACCCCGGCGCACCGGTGATCATGGTGATACCCGGTTGCGGTTGGTTCGGCGCAGAAAAGTAGCCGTCGTCATTGGTGCCCACACCAAAGCCATTCCAACTCGCAACGCCCCCGGTAACGTTTAATGAAAGGGCAATCGCGCCGGTGCCGCGCTCAACACCCGGGACCGTTGCATTGAGCGTTTGTGAGGTTGCTGTGTTCCCGGATCCAAACGGCGCGAGCGAATTGAATGAGCCCCACTTCAGCAACTGCGCATGTGCCGTACCCGTTATCGCTAGCAAGCCAATCAAAGCACACGCGGCGGTCGCACGCATATGAACTGCGACGCGCTTAATCCCAATTTCATTTTTCATAGCAACGCTTCCAGATCTGTCGTGCGCCAGAGACGCGCACGTAATGGTCTTAGATGCTAGGTAGGTCCCAACCAATGCGCTATTGCACGGACGGCCTACTGCGAACGGCTTACACCGTGACACCCAAATAACGCGGCTCGCGGAGCGGCGCCCAACGTAACGGTGAGCCGGATACATCGATGTCTGGGTCGTGGCTGCTGAGCCGCGCACGTTCGTAAATAGCTGCGTCGACACGCATTACTAACGAACAAATTCGCGATGCGCAGCAAGGCCGATCTGTCGTGCCTCGGTAACATGTTGCTTTCCATCATCATCCACTCGTCGAAGCCGTATGAGCGATTTTCCAAAGGACATTTACACCGAACCCGAAGATCCGGACGTTGACACCATGGCGAACCTTGGCCCGCTCACGGGTATGGCGGGAATTTGGCAGGGCACGCGTGGTTTGGACACGAGTCCGAAAGAAGATGGACCAGAGAAGCAGGCTTTTATCGAGCGCATCGAACTGCAGCCGATTGATCCTCAAATGAACGGGCCGCAGCTTCTGTATGGCCTGCTCTATCACACGCACATCACCAAGCCCAACGAGGTCGAGACGTTTCACAGCCAAGTGGGCTATTGGTTGTGGGAACCCGCGACAGGGATGATCGTGCACACGCTCACTATTCCGCGTGGATTGGTGACGATGGCGATGGGGCATGCGAAGCCCAATGCGAAGACGTTCGAGGTCAGCGCGAAACGTGGCGCGAGTGACTTCGGCATTTGCTCCACACCGTTCCTTGAACACGCGTTTCGCACCGACGAGTTTCACATGAAGGTGAAGATCAACAGCGACGATACGTGGTCATACGAAGAGACGACGGTACTGAAAGTGCGCGGCCAAGCCGAACCATTTCCGCACACGGATCGCAACACGCTCAAGCGCATCGCCAAGGCGACACCGAATCCGTTGGCGCGAAAGTAACGTTGGTTTCTGGCGTTGTGGTTCGACGGTCTCTCCCCGAACGAGGAAACGATCTCGGCGCGTTCGCCCACGCAAGCGTAGTCGCCTACAATTGCATCTATGCCACGTGAACGAATTCATCCCGAGGGAACCGACGCCACCTATCGCGTGCAGGAATCGCTCAAGGCGCTAGTGCAGCAAGGCGGCGCGCGGAAAACATTTCGCTTGAAGCCTGACGCCAACAAGGCGCTCTTCCAGTTGGTGAAACTACTCGGTGCGAGCACAGAGACGCAGGCTGTGGAAGCCGCGATCATGGCGATGCGTGATTCGCTGCAAGCTGAGGTCGTTGCAAAAAAGCAACGACAGCGCAGCGCCGCATTGCGAGTCGTCAAATAGCCGTTGACGATTCAAATGTAGTCATACACAATTCGTTCCAGTAGTAAATGTTTCCGCAACCCAATTTTTAAGGACTTCGTTTCAGCCATGACAACGCAACGCAATATCAACATGCTACGCACGCCGAACCCGGCTGGTACGGGCATGTTTGCATTTGCACTGCGTGGCAATTGCGCTGGCGCGAAGGCCGCAATGAAGCGATCCCAGGCCGCGATTAACCGTCCATTCGGTTACGGATATGTCAGCGGTCACGGTTCACCACCGACTCGAATGTTTGAAGCAGGAGCGCCTAGCGAATAGGCAACAGCAACAAACAGGTTTCACCCGAAAACCCCGAGTCGTCGAAAGACCTCGGGGTTTTTTGTTTTTGTTCTGTTGCGTTTGTCGCATCACACTTTTAGTTTCGGAGGCTTTATGGTTTTGGTTGATTTCACAGTCGCAGAGCGATGGCGAATATTTGGCGAATTATCTTTTGCGCCGGTTCGTCGAATGGAAACGCCGATTGCAGCGTCGCGCACTGCGCTGCCGACACAAACGGCGACAAGCAGCACGCGCGGACACGTCGATCCGCAAGAAAGCGCGGCACGTCAACACGCACAAGCGACGTTGATGCACCGCATGTTGTAACCCGTTCAAGTACCCAGCGGCAACGCGCGGTCAGCCCTCGGATTTTGGGCGAAGCACGTCACCGTAAGCAGTTCAGCACCTCAACCGCGAGACGCATGAACGCCGGTCGCAACCGGCACTTTTTTGGAGTGACGCGAATCGATACTTTTTTCGTGGCACTCAACCCGTTTTCAGGAAGGCACGGCTCGATACCGTGTCACGCAACCGATCGTTATCTGTAATCAAGAGCACACAATGAGCAGGTAACGTAAAGCTCGGCTGAAGGACAACAGCCGCCGCCCCTCCTCCCCGAAGGCTAGGTGGCTCGTCCTGGTAAGTTCGCGTGCGCTAGAGGTGCGGCTAGTGCGCGAGGTGCAAGTCCTCACCTGAAATCCTTTTTTTGTTTTTGAAAGTTTCGCAACACGTGCATGAAGGCAGCCCAAAAGCACACAGTCTCCGTCGGACGCGATGGAGCTGAGATCCGCAGAATGGCCTTGGCGGACGATGTGTCGAGCAATCGGTGCGTCGGTGGTGCAAAGCACGCGTTGCGAAATTTTTCAAATGACGTCCAGACAGCTGCCAGCAAGCCAGTAATGCGTCGGTTCGCATCAGCCTTCTCAACTGTCTTAAACGTGAGACCAACACGTATGATTGTTGGCAATCGCCCAACGACTGCGCCCTGCAATGACTATCGACCTTCGCCGCCTAGAAGAAATTTCACAAAATGCCTCGCGACCAGATCGTGGTTTGATGATTGACGGCTGGAGCGTGGGGCTCTCACCTGGGTTAGCAAAACGCTCCCGTTGCATCAACGCGTTTTACGGGTCGGCTCGTGCGTTCGAGGTCAATCTCATCGAAGCGAAGCGCGCATTTGCGCAGGCACGTTTGCCGTGCATTTTTCGGATAACGCCATTCGTGAATGACGGGGCATTAGACCAGCACCTTGAGGCTTTAGGGTACGTGAAGTACGACGCTGCAGATGTGCAGGTTCTTGACCTTGACGCGTTGGACATAAGCCACGTTCGTGCGACGTCCGCGCGATTCTCGCTTGAAGCAAATTTGCGAACAGCGGCACAGTGGGTTGCCAAAATGCGCGGCGATAGCGAAGTCGAAATGGCGGGCCTCGCCGAGCGCTGGCACTTGAGCACTGCGGCCGTGCTGCCGTCGTTTGCATTTGATGCGAACGATGTGCGCGTTGCGCGATCCGTTGTAATTCGCGAACACGATCATGTCGGTATCTTTGACGTGGGCACGGATGCGGCGCACGTGAACAACGGCTACGCCACCGCGCTGCTTGCGCGACAGCTGTGCGATGCGAATGAAAGCGGTGCGCGCGTTGCGTACCTACAAGTACGTGCCGACAATCCTGCACGACGCATCTATGAGCGATTCGGATTTCGTACGGCGTACCAATACTGGTATCGCGCGCTGCCAGCTGACGCGGACTAACCTTTGCTGCGTCGGCGACATTAGTTTGCGTCGCATCAGCGCAACGCGTGTTAGCACCTACTCTCTGAAATTGGCACGAAGCATGGCAACATGAAGCGACGCGGCGTATGATGGATTGATGCTTCATTCACGCCTTTCGCGCAGTGCCTTGCGCATTACCGTTGCAGCCCTTCGACTATCCCGCGGCACCGAACACACATCGTCGACCCACGCGCGAGTTGTCAGATGCTGACCCTTCTCAACATTCTCGCGGGCATCGCGCTCCTAGTCTGGGGCACGTACCTTGTGCGCACGAGCATTCTGCGCGTGTACGGCGCAGAGCTGCGACGCTTTCTTTCGGTAAACGTAGGCAATCGTTTCATGGCGTTGTTGGCAGGCTTGGGCGTCACGAGCTTGCTGCAAAGCTCCACCGCCACAGCGCTGCTGACCACGTCCTTCGCTGGCAGCGGCCTAATCGCCACAGCGCCCGCGCTAGCAATCATGCTCGGCGCAGACATTGGAACCTCGCTCGCTGCAGTGTTTCTGTCACGCGACTTGAGTTGGCTTTCGCCTCTGCTAATTTTTGTTGGCGTCATCGTATTCCTGTCCAAGCAGCGCAGCCCGGCAGAGCACTTAGGGCGCGTTGCCATTGGCCTTGGATTGATGATGCTTGCGCTGCAACTGATCGTTGCTGCCGCGCGACCGCTTACACAAACGGCGGGGGTGAAGGCCATTTTCACCACGATCTCTGGCGACCCGCTGCTGGATTTGGTGATCGCTGCTGCGGTAACGGTTTTGGCGTACTCGAGCCTCGCGGTGGTTCTACTCGTTGCCACGCTGACTGCTTCGCAAGTGATTGGGTTGGATACCGCGCTGCCCCTCGTGCTCGGCGCCAATATCGGAAGCGGCGCGCTTGCAGTCTTGATGACATTAAAGTCGTCGGCCGAAGTTCGACGCGTTCCTCTGGGCAATTTGTTGTTCAAATTGGTTGGTGCGTTAGCCACTATTCCGTTCATTGGTTTGATCGCTAGAGCAGCAGGCGAATCCGGGTTTGGCGAATCTCAAGTGGTGATTGCGTTTCACTTGGTGTTTAACGTGGCGCTAGCCGCGCTGTGCATTCCGCTGGTTCACGTAGTGGCTGAATTAACGCACCGACTACTGCCCGCGGCACCAGTGACGCAGGACGAGAGCCAAGCGAAGCACTTGGATCCGCTGGCGTTGCCCACGCCCTCGCTTGCGCTCACCTGCGCCGCGCGCGAGGCATTGCGGATTGGCGATTTCGTCGAACAGATGCTGACGACACTTGGAAGACTCATGCGCACCAATCATCGTGCGTCTGCCGATGAAATTCGGCGCTTGGACGACGTCGTAGATTCGCTCTACAAGCAGGTGAAGTTCTACCTCACTCAAGTGAGCCGAACGCCGATGGGTGAACGCGACAGTCGGCGTTGGACAGACATCATTTCGTTCACCATTAACCTCGAGCAAGTCGGCGACATCATCGAGAAAAGTGCGAACGACGTGGTCAGCAAGAATATTGATCGCAATCGCAATTTTTCCGACGCCGGAATGCAGGAGTTGTGCGACCTGCATGCGCGGCTCATCAGCAATTTACGGCTCGCGATGAACGTGTTTATCAATAACGACGTGAACGACGCCGAAAAGCTCGTCACCGAAAAAGTAAAGTTTCGCGAGCTAGAACTGGTGAACTACGAAAAGCACCTGTCACGCCTCGCAGATCACACCGTGCAAAGCATTGAAACGAGCTCGCTGCACCTAGATTTGATGCGCGACCTTAAGCGCGTGAATTCGCACTTTTGCTCGGTGGCCTACCCGATTCTGGAAGCCGCAGGTGTACTCTCCCAGAGCCGCTTACGTGCGGTAGAACACGAGCGCACCGAGGTCCCCGTCAAGGGCGCAGACGGCGTAAACGAAAGAGCCTAGGTTACGTTAACTTCTACGTCAAGCGCACACAGGATTGGCGGCGACTGGGCGTCGCTCACTGATGGCATCTGACGCGGCAAAGTCTGCGCGCGCAATACACCTGAGAGACTAGCTCTTGTCTCGCGCGGCAGCGCGGCGCTCCTGCAGCACTTTAATCGCAATCGGCAGCACAGACACGATAACGATGCCGACGACAATTAGGCTCAAGTTATTCTTGACCCATTCGATGTTGCCGAAGAGATAGCCCGCGTACGTGAGCGAAGTGATCCATGCCACACCACCGATCACGTTGTAGAGTAAAAACGTCCGGTACGGCATCTGCGCCACGCCCGCGAGAAACGGTACAAACGTGCGCACGATAGGCACAAAGCGCCCCATCACAATGGAGAAGTTGCCGTATTTAGCGTAGAACTGTTGCGTGCGCTCCAAGTACGCCGGCCTGAAGACGCGGGACTCTTTGTTCTCAAACGCTTTCATGCCGAGTTTGCTCCCGACGTAGTAGTTCACCGCGTCACCCGCGATCGCGGCGACGATGAGTATCGCAATCAACAAGTGAACATTTAGGCCTGATATCGCCGTCACGGCCCCCGCAACGAAAAGCAACGAATCGCCAGGCAGCAACGGCATGACGACCAGTCCAGTCTCCGCAAAAATAATTGCAGCGACCACCGTGAAAAACATCACGGGCGAGCCCTGTGCGAGCGCGGCGAGGCGATCGTCTAGCGTCGAGAAGAATTGCAGTAGATCATTTAGCATGCAAACCTTTGTTGAATCCGCATGCGCGGCGAATGTGAATACCTAGCCACGCGTTGAGCAGGACCGTGGCGAAAGAGCGCTGAGCTGCGCGCACGTCGGGGCGGCGCATCAGGTGAGCCCCTACCTGTTCACCTACTTCGCACCCGCAGCAATGAAGTGCGCGCGACCTTGCTACGGCAGAATTTTTTCTGCTTCGAGTGCGTCTTTTGGCTTGCCCTCGGCCTTGACCAAATTCTCGCGGGACACGCCTAACCAGCGAACGAGCGGCGCCATCACCAGTACCGAGGAGTAAATACCGAAGCAAATACCGATGGTCAGCGCGAGCGCGAAATAGTGCAGCGTTTCGCCGCCGAAGAAGAGCATGGACAGCACCATGATCTGCGTTGAGCCGTGGGTGATGATCGTTCGGCTGATGGTACTGGTAATGGCGTTATCAATAATTTCATCTACGCTCGCTTTGCGCATTTTGCGGAAGTTTTCACGCACTCGGTCGGCGACCACGACCGACTCGTTCACCGAGTAGCCGAGAATCGCCAAGATGCCGGCTAGCACAGGCAGATTGAACTCCCACTGGAAGATCGCGAACAGGCCGAGAATAATGATGATGTCGTGCAAGTTCGCGATGATCGCGGCGACGGCGAAACGCCACTCAAAGCGAACCGCCAAATAACCCATGATGCCGGCGATCACCAAGATCATTGCGAGCGCGCCGCTCTCGAAGAGTTCTTTGCCGACTTGAGGTCCGACGAATTCGACGCGTTTCAGCTCGATTTTTTCAGCCCCATCACCGCAGGCGGTTTTGGTGTCCGACATGGCGCGTGCGCCGCAGACCGCTTTGAACAAATTCTCGCTCATCTGTGCGTTGGTGACATTCGGCACGAGCGGCAAGCGCACCAGCACGTCCTGCAACGAGCCGAAGTTCTGAACTGTTGCTTCGCCGGTCTTTAGGGTTTCGATGGACGTACGCGCCTGAGCAATGTCGGCTGGCTTCGCATAGCGAAGCTCAGCCACCGTGCCACCGGTGAAGTCGATACCAAAGTGCAGGCCTTTGTAGCCCAGCGCGCCAACGGCTACGAGAAATGTGAAGAGTGAAATTGCGTTGAAGATCAACGCGTATTTCATGAACGGTAGGTCGCGTGTGAAGCGGAAAAATTCCATGAGTGTCTCCTGTACTTCTTTCGCTTATTTCGCGTCGGTGTTGGCGTTGCCAGCGGTACTGCTAGCGGCACTAATCGCGGTCGTCACGTCGCCTGAAGTTTCCGCTGCGCGAGCGGTGTTGCCGCCGCGCCAGATCGTGCCAATCGATATCTTTTCGAGTTTCTTTCTACCGCCGTAAACAAGGTTCACGATACCGCGCGAAAAGAACACCGCTGAGAACATCGACGTCAAGATACCTAAGCAATGCACAACCGCAAACCCCTTGACCGGGCCAGAGCCGAACATCAACAGCGCTAGACCAGCGATGAGTGTTGTGATGTTTGAGTCAAGAATGGTTGCCCACGCCAACTCAAAACCGCTTGAAATCGCTTCCTGAGGTTTGGCACCTGCGCGTAGCTCTTCTCGGATGCGTTCGTTGATCAGCACGTTGGCATCAATGGCCATACCAAGCGTGAGCGCGATAGCCGCGATGCCCGGCAGCGTTAAGGTTGCTTGCAGCATCGATAAGATTGCGATGAGCAACAACAAGTTAACGGAGAGCGCCAGTGTGGAGATCAGCCCCATCACTGCGTAATAAACGCAAACAAAGGCCGCCAGCGCAACGAAGCCCCAGGTCACAGAGTTGAAACCGCGATCAATGTTTTCCGCACCAAGGCTTGGACCGACCGTGCGCTCTTCGATGATTTCCATCGGCGCGGCAATCGAGCCCGAGCGAATCAGCAGCGCCACGTCACTGGTTTCGCGTGTGGACATACGGCCAGAGATCTGGAAGTTCGAGCCCAGCTCGCTTTGAATCGTCGGCGCGGTGATGACCTCGGGCTTGCCCTTTTCGATCAACACGATGGCCATCCGATTGCCGACGTTTTGCCCGGTGATCTCGCGCAGGATGCGCGCACCTTGGCTGTCGGTGCTTACGCGCACAATCGGCTGGTTGTTTTGGCCGTCGAACGCGGGTTCCGCGCCGTTGATGCGCTCGCCCGTGATGACGTATTGCTTCTTCACGAGAATTTGGCCGCCGTCACGGTCATTCATCAACTCGGTGCCGAACGGCACGTTCCCGTTTTGCGCAGCGGCGAGCGCGGCGCTATTTTTCGTGTTGTCGGCTTCAACCATGCGCAGCTCAAGCGTGCCGGTACGACCGATCACGTCTTTCAAACGCGCCGGGTCAGACGCGCCCGGCACTTGAATCACGATGCGATCTGCGCCTTGCTTTTGGATGATCGGCTCGGTCAGGCCCAGGGCGTTAATCCGGTTGCCAAGCACCTTTTGGTTTTGCTCAATCGCGGCGTCGGCGAGCTTGCGCTTGGCGTCTTCTTTTAGCGTTACGATGAGGCTCAAATCTTGAGCAGCGCCGCTTTCTCTAATCAGCAAATCTGCGTTGCTCGTCGAAATTGCGGCCGAGGCTTTTTCGCGCTCAGCGGGCTCGCTAAATTTCAAAACGATCGTGTCGCCCGCTTTGTCGAGCCCGTTGTATTGAATCCTCTTTTCGCGAAGCAACGTACGCACGTCAGAGGCGTTGCGATCAGCCGCTCGATCCAGCGCGCCTTTCATATCCACCTGCATCAGGAAGTGCACACCGACGCGAAGATCAAGGCCCAACGCCATCGGCTTCGCGTTGAGCGATTGCATCC
>JAGNQL010000221.1 GCA_017989135.1 Burkholderiales bacterium | reverse complement strand
GTTGTCACGGATGATGCGCACGACGTCCGTCTGCTGCATCGACATCTCGCCGACGATTCGGTCGTTGAGTAACTCCGAACCTTCGCGCACCGCCGTCAGCGGCGTTTTCAATTCATGCGAAACGTGGCGCAGAAAACGCGTTTGATGCGTTTCGAGTTCGAGCAAGCGGCGCCGCAGCCAATCCAAACGCTCGCCGAGCGAGCGCAGGTCGCGCGGCCCTTTGATGCGAATGTCTTCGTTAAATTCACCTCGACCGAGCTTGCGAATGCTGCGATCAATATTGCGAAGGGGCCGTGAAATCAAAATCGAAAAGCCCACAGCAAGCAAGAGCGCCGTTGCCGCCGCGACGCCTAAAAACCACGGCCAATTCTCGCGAGTCTTAGCCGCCATCTCGCGAAGCGTCACAACCTCGCGCTCGGTTACGCGCCCCAGCTGCGCAGAAGCCTGCGCGGCGTTGTCCGCCAAATCAGCAGCCGCTTCAACAAGCTTGGGTCGCTCAGACGCTTCCGGCATACCGCCCTTCAAGCTTTGCGCCAGCGCGCCACGTTCTTTCGAAAGCGCTTTGAGCGCGGCGCGCTCGTCTTCGGAGAGTGGCAAGCCTTGACTGCGAATGAGGGTCTGCTCAAGCTGCGCATCGAGCTTTCGGTAGCCCTCAATCAACGCCGGATCTTCCAACACGATCGACTGGCGTACCGCGCGCTCGATCTTCCCGGTAACGTCGCGCAATTCGCGTGATGCGCTACTCGCGGCCTCTGCTTCGCGCACCGAAAGCTGCGAGCGCTTCGCCAACGTATCCAACCCAAACGCCAATTCAGCCAAAGCCACCACCAACGGCACGGCCGAAAGCACGAAGCACGCAAGGATGACGTTGGTGAGGGAGCGGGGGTAATACACGCCTTCATTCTAGGCGCGGAGGTGCCTCCCTTCGCAGTGGCCATATGTCGCTTCCGGCAGGTCATCGAAACACCGAGGCAAACGCTGACGAGTTCCCGTTCGCCCTGAACGCAGCGAAGGGTTTGATGAATTGGCCGGATTGCAACCCTTCGCTGCGCTCAGGGCGAACGGATTTCAGCTTTGTGCTTGTTTCCTGCCGCAATCGAGCAAGCGCCGCCAAAAATGTACATCCGCGTATTTACATTAACGGCTCAATCAATTAAAGTACACACATCGTACATCCGCATTCGGTACCCAGCATGCAAACCACACGCGCCTTCAAGAACGGCAACTCACAAGCCGTTCGCATTCCTGCGGACATCGCGTTCGAGCGCATGGATATGGACCTAGAAATTGAGCGCGACGGCGACGAAATTCGTATTCGTCCTGCGCGCCGCCCGCTCACGGGCGTGTTGGCCAAGTTCGCGCAGTTTTCACCGGACTTCATGGCCGAAGGTCGCGGCGATCAGAAACAAGCCGAACGGGACGCGCTCTGATGCCGCGCTACATGCTCGACACCAATATGTGCATCTACCTGATGAAAAATCAGCCAGAGGTCGTCGCGCAACGCTTCGCGCAGTGCTACGTCGGCGACGTCGTTATGTCGTCCATCACGTACGCCGAATTGGTTTACGGCGTCGCGGCTTCGGCCAATCCGGAGCGAGAACACGTCAATCTCGCCAATCTTATTGCAGACATTCAAGTAATGCCTTTCGACGCCGCCGCTGCAAATGCGTACGGTTCCATTCGCCTCGCCACTCGCACCAACAAAAAAGACGCGCTCGACAAATTGATCGCAGCGCACGCTGTCGCCTTGGGCGTGACCGTCGTCACCAACAACGAACGCGACTTCGCGAAGTACCCCGGCGTACTCATTGAAAATTGGCTGGCTGCGCCATGACCCCTGACGAATTCATCAGCCACTGGTCGCCCGGCGGCGGCGGCTACGGTATGTCCGAGCGCGCGGGCGCGCAGCCGCATTTCATCGGCCTCTGCGCGCTGCTCGGTGTGGACGCACCGAACGACGCGGCGAACTACACGTTTGAATTCGGCACCCGAAAGATTGACCAAAAGCGCGGCTTTGCCGACGTCTTCAAGCGCGGCTGCTTTGGTTGGGAATACAAAGCGCCCGGCGGCGACCTGACCGCCGCGCTGCGGCAGCTCAAAGACTACGCCAACGCCCTAGACAACCCGCCGCTCTTAATCGTGAGCGACCGCCTCGCGTTTGAGATTCACACGCAGTTCACCGGCCGTCCGACCGAAACCTATCGCATTTCGCTCAAACACTTGGGCGACCCCGCGCAACGCGACATTCTGCGCCGTGCGTTTGTTGACCCCGCGAGTTTTCAACCCAAGCGCACCAACCGCGACATCACCGAAGAGGCGGCCAAAGCCTTCGCCGACGTCGCCGAGCGCATGCGTCACGAGCGCCGCGAACCGCCGGAGCGCGTCGCGCACTTCCTCACGCAGTGCTTGTTTTGTTTCTTCGCAGAAGACGTTGGCTTGTTGCCCGAGCGTTTGTTTGAAAAGCTCGTCGCCAAACAAATCACGCCCGAGAAACTTCGCGGCGCGCTGATCGAACTCTTTGAAAAGATGCAGCGCGGCGGCCTGTTCGGCATGGAAGACATTCCGTGGTTCAACGGCGGGCTCTTTCAAAAAATCGACGTGCCGATGATTACGCCGATGGACGTCGCTGCGCTCAAAACCGCGTCGCAGCTCAACTGGAGCGCGATTGACGTCGCCATCTTCGGCACATTATTTGAGCGTGGGCTCGACCCGAAAAAGCGCAGCCAACTCGGCGCGCACTACACCGACCCCGCCACCATCATGCGCATCGTGACGCCCGTCGTCGAGCGACCGCTGCGCGCCGAATGGGCGCTCGTGCGCGACGACATTGCCAAGCTCACGAGCAAAAGCAAAAAACACGGCGATGCCGCTGCGACGAAGGCCAAAGCGGCGCTCATCAAATTTCTCGACCGCCTCGCCGGATACCGCGTGCTCGACCCCGCCTGCGGCAGCGGAAACTTTCTCTATCTGGCGCTGAAAACACTCAAAGACATCGAGCACAGCGTGCACGTCGAAGCCGAAGCGCTCGGCGTGGAGCGCCCGCTTGATCTCGTCACCAGCCCCGCGAACGTGCTCGGCATCGAGCTCAACGAATACGCCGCCGAACTCGCGCGCGTCACCGTCTGGATCGGCGAACTGCAATGGCGGCTGCAACACGGCTACCCGTTCAAACAAAACCCGGTGCTCGAACCGCTCGATCACATTGAGTGTCGGGATGCGTTGCTAACCACACAACCTGTGAATTCGAAACCCGTTCGCCCTGAGCGTAGCGAAGGGTCTGACACCGTGACGCTTGAGCCATCAAACCCTTCGCTACGCTCAGGGCGAACGGAGATAGTAGAGGCTCTCTGGCCCCGCGCCGACGCGGTGATTGGCAATCCGCCGTTTGTGGGCGGCAGCAAAAAGCGGCGTGAGTTGGGTGACGAAACCTTCGAAGCACTTGCCAAAATTTATGAAGGACGCGTGCCTGCGGGCGCTGATTTGGTTTGCTATTGGTTCGACAAAGCGTTGCAGCAAATGAAGCTCAGCGAACTTTTGCGCGGGGGCTTCGTCGCCACGCAGAGCGTTCGTGCAGGAAGCAATCGTGCGGTAATCGATTCAATTTGTGACCATACGCAGATATTCGATGCATGGAGCGACGAACCCTGGATTAATGATGGTGCAGCGGTGCGAGTTTCACTGATTTGCTATGGTGAATCAGACTCCGCGCAACTTGATGGTGCATCAGTGCCGCGCATAACTGCTGATCTCGGTGTCGGCGGGGACAACGACGTGTCGAATGTGGCGCGCTTGTCGGCAAACGCTGGCACCACATTTGAAGGTACCAAGAAGTACGGCGACTTCGATGTTTCCGGCGACATCGCACGGCGCTGGCTTCTCAAGCCCAATGTCGACGGTCGCAGCAACGGGGATGTTGTGAAACCTTGGCGCAATGGCAATGATCTTGCGAGACGCCCATCCGACACATGGATTATCGACTTCGGAACTGCAATGTTGGAACACGTGGCGGCGCTTTACGAAGCGCCATTTCAACACGTGTTGCTTCAAGTAAAGCCAGAAAGAATGAAGGTGCGGCGCGAGCGCACCGCGCGCCTTTGGTGGTTGCACGAAGAGGCTAGAGTTTCGATGCGTACTGCGCTAAAGAATTTGCCGCGATTCATCGCGACACCTCGCGTAGCGAAGCATCGCTTTTTCGTATTCCTTCACTCTTCAGTCCTTCCAGACACGCGATTGAATGTGATCGCCCGCATGGATGACAGCACCTTTGGTGTTCTTTGCTCCCGCATTCATGAAGTTTGGTCACTCGCAAACGCGTCAATGCACGGTGTTGGCAACGATCCCACATACAACGCGAAGTCCTGCTTCGAAACCTTCCCCTTCCCCGCCGGGCTGACGCCCCTCGAC
>JAGNQL010000220.1 GCA_017989135.1 Burkholderiales bacterium | reverse complement strand
CCATAATCGCGCCGAGCAAGATAAAGAGCGTGTCGTTGGCTGTCTTGAGTGCTTCCAATGTTCCCCCAATGGTGTCTGAAAATATTTGCACCAAAGCAAGCAATAGTCATGCCCGATAAAGGTGCATATAAGTCATTGATTTTTATCGGTTAATAAATCCCGCGACTGCTCCGCTGATGTTCGGCTCGCACCAAAACAGACCATACGTCTCGTTGCGCACCAATTTGTAGCCCGACAAGCGATCAGGATCATCGACGCGATACAGCTTTTCAACTCAAACGACCGTCAGGCGGTCGCTACAAGGACTTTTTCTACATTATCGATTTAACTATTTCTGAGACGCAAAGCCCCGTGCAGCTGTCGCTGCGACGATAAAGCTGTCACCGCAGTGCCCGCGGACGACGGCGCCGCCGCTAACTTGACACACGCAACCGACCTCGCCCGCAGTTCTCGCTACCATCGCCGCTTTTAAGGAGCCCGAAGAATGCGCAGCCGACTGACGTGGATATCGAGCGCGTGCCTTGCGGCAACCGTGCTGTTCGCAAACCAAACGCTTGCGCAACCCGCGGCGTATCCGAACCGCCCGATTCGTCTGATCATCCCATTCCCGCCGGGCGGCGCGACCGACATCATCGGCCGCACCTTGGCGCAGAAGCTCACCACGCAACTCGGCCAAACGGTGATCGTCGACAACAAGCCGGGCGCTGGCGGCACGCTCGGCTCGACCGAGGCGTCGAAAGCTGCGCCCGACGGTTACACCTTGCTGTTGGCGACCAACTCGACGCACTCGATTGCGCCGCTCTTGTACAAAAACATCGCGTATTCCGCGCTCAAAGACTTCGCGCCGATTTCGGAAGTGGCGACGGCAACCAACGTGTTGATTGTGACGCCCGGCTTGCCGGTTAAAGACGTGCGTGAACTGGTGGCACTCGCCAAATCGAAGCCCGACACGCTCAATTTCGCCTCCAGCGGCAACGGCACCATCGTGCATTTACAAACCGAACTGTTCAAGCTCGTCGCCGGCGTGCAGCTCACGCATGTGCCGTACAAAGGCACGGCGTTGGCGATTCCGGATTTAATCAGCGGCCAAACGCACTTGATGTTCGACTCGCTGGTGTCGGCGTTGCCACACATCAAAGGCGGCAAGGTCAAAGCGCTCGCCGTGACGTCCACCAAGCGCACCTCGCTGCTTCCAGACGTTCCAACAGTGATCGAATCGGGGCTGCCGGGCTACGAAGTGAACACCTATTTCGGATTGTTCGCGCCCGCAGGCACGCCACGCGAAATCATCACCCGCATCCAACGCGAAGCCGCAACCGCCGTCCAAAGCAGCGATGTGCGCGAGCGCTTCGCCAGCCAAGGTGCGGAACCCGTCGGCAGCACGCCAGAAGCACTCACCACGCTCATCCGCAGCGAAACAGAAAAATGGAAGCGCGTCATCGACAGCGGGCGGATCAAGGTAGAGTGATTCGGCGAGCTTCCCAGCAGATAGATCACGATAAGCGACGCGCTTAGGCGGAAGAGTGCCGATTCACCGTCAGCCAATGGACAAGCGGGGCGCCGATGAATCGCCCCTTACGGAGCGGACCTTACGCGTTCACTTGCTTGCTCGGCGTCATTCTCGCGAAGCGGCGTAGGGGGCATACGCGAAGCGTCACGCACCGGTCGTGTGCGGTGGTGGATTTCTTCGTGGTTTGCCGCGTGTGCCACCGTTGGCCGCTGACGATTTGCGTATTCGTGCTGCCTGGCTACAGCCATCATGGAGCGAATCCGTCGAAGAACCACGATGCGAACGCGTATTGAGTTGGTATCGTTGGCAACAACAGAAGCAAACATAGGGATAACAACCATATCCATTGCTTGCGATTTCTTCCGCGCTTCAACACCGCAAGGCTTAGCCACGGATACCAAAACAACGCGATTAGTAACCAAGTTTTCGCGTTAATGGCATGTGCATCTAACTTGAACAATGCGAACCACGTAACGGCAACAAAGCCTGCGTGCAGAGCACATGCTGTTCTTACGAATGTTTCGTTTTGAAATAACTTATTCATTCTTTGAACCACCATCTTCCGCTTCGGCAATGGGACATCGCAAATAGTCATGAAAATCTGTTCCGTGCCTCGTCGATCAACACGTCAACCAGTGCCTTTCAGAATACGCGCAAGCGTGATCGCGGGACTTAGAGAACTTAACGACTCACGCCATTCTGATTCAATCACAATCGGCGGCAACGCTTGCCCCACACCCTAGGCCAATACCCATCTGGATTCCCGCTTCGCGAGAATGACGGCGAGGGACATGCGGTACGGTTGTCGTCCTCCATCGTCGCGACGCGCGTCAGCCACGGGGAACGCTTCCGACATCCGTCGCGTACGCGGAAGGCCGTCAACAGCTTTACCACGCTAGCGACTAGCTGGCGGTCGTTTCAGCCGTTTTTTAGAACTTATCGACAATAGGAATAACTCACCGCAAACGACCACCAAGCTGTCGTTCGAGCCAAAAAGCTGTATCCGCATAATCCATGTCCATAACCGCTGCAATCGCCACACGACGTGCTCTGCGCCTCGACGCTTTCGCCCGTTCGAAGCGCGGCATCCAGCCGCCGCGACCTCCGACAAGCAGTGCTCGCCCCATCCGATTCGTGCGCGCATTACGTACGCGCTGAACTTCCACACCCCACCCGTCGCGCTGCGGGCATAAACTACGCAGCTACGCATTGGGTTTGCACCCTGCGCCCCTACTCACAAAGGAATTCACACATGAAACGCACTCTGCTTGCTGGGCTGATCGCAACGGCTGGACTGGCGGTGGCCACTGGCGCATCGGCTCAAAACTTCTTCCGCATCAACACCGGTGGTGTCGCGGGCACGTACTACCCGATTGGTGGCTTGATCGCTAACGCGATTTCGCAGCCTGCGGTGCCTAACCTTGTTGCAACCGCCGTCGCCAGCAACGGTTCGGTAGCAAACGTCAACGCGATCCAAGGTGGTGGTGCGGAGTCGGGCTTTTCGCAAGCCGACGTGGCGTACTGGGCCTACACGGGCACCGGCACCTTCGAGGGCAAACCTAAAGTAACCGACTTGCGTTTGATCGCGAACCTGTATCCGGAAAGCTTTCACTTGGTCGCGCGCAAAGGCGCGAACATCAAGTCCGTTGGCGACCTAAAAGGCAAGCGCGTGTCGCTCGATGAGCCGGGCTCCGGCACGCTGGTTAACGCGCGCGCTATCCTCGCGGCGTATGGTGTGTCTGAAAAAGACATCAAGGCAGAATTTCTGAAGCCCAACGCCGCTGGCGAATAGGTCAAGGACAATTCGCTTGACGCGTACTTCTTCGTCGGCGGCTACCCCGCTGGCGCGATTGCCGAACTCGCCGCGACCGGTGGCGTCGACATTGTGTCCATCGGAGGCCCAGAAGCCGAAAAACTTGTGAAGCAATTTGGCTTCTACGCTGTCGACACGATTCCGGCAGACACCTACAAGGGCGTTGGCGCGGTGAAAACGCTTGCCGTCGGCGCGCAGTGGGTAACGAGCGCCAAGCAAGACACGACGCTCGTCTACAACATCACCAAAGCGCTGTGGAGCGACAACGCACGCAAGGCGCTCGATTCAGGCCACGCGAAGGGCAAAGCGATTGTCCGTGCCGGTGCGATTGCTGGCGCGGGCATTCCGCTGCACGCGGGTGCTGAGAAGTTCTACAAAGAAGTCGGTTTGTTGAAGTAATTCACGCCACTCAGCGAAGGCCGGTTTCATCCGGCCTTTTTCGTTTGCGGACGTCACCGCCACTTTTCCAACTGAGAACACCATGAGCACACTGATCATCGACGACAAAGCCGTCGCAGAACTCGAAACGAAATACGACAGCGAGATGCGCTTTCGTCCGATGGTCAATGTCGCACTAAAGACGGTGACGTTTCTGCTCATCGCGCTGTCGATCTTTCATTACTACACCGCTGGTTTTGGGTTGCTGCGCGAGGCAACGCATCGCGGCGTGCATCTCGCGTTTGTGCTTGGGCTCATCTTCTTGGTGTTTGCGTTCAACAAGAAGGAAGGCGTTCAACGAGAGCCGAGTTGGCATCATCCCTTCGGATTGCCGTTGTACGACTGGATTTTTGCGCTCTTGGCCGTCGTCTCCGCGCTCTACATTCCGTATGTTTTCGATGACCTAGCGTTTCGCATCGGTAACCCGGACACCATCGACGTAGTGATGGGCACCATCCTGATTGTGCTGCTGCTCGAAGCGACGCGCCGCTCCATGGGGTGGCCGCTGCCGATCATTGCGATTTCGTTCATGCTGTACGCCTTGGTCGGGCCCGCGTTTCCGGGTCTACTCAAGCATGCTGGGGCCACTTGGTCGCAAGTCGTCAACCATCAATACCTGACGAGCCAAGGTGTGTACGGCGTCGCCGTCGGCGTAGTCGCGACC
>JAGNQL010000219.1 GCA_017989135.1 Burkholderiales bacterium | reverse complement strand
GGCCAAACCCGACTCTTTCGGTGAAGTACTCGTCGTCGCAGGTACTACAAAGAAACAACGTGACGCCGCCGACGGCAATCTCTTTTCTATGTTCATCGCGGTAGCGGCAGCGGCAGCGGCGGCAGCGGACGACGCGGATGCGGCCGATTTTCACGGCGGGCGATTCAATCTGCGCCGCATGTAAATAGGCCGGATCGTGCTCTGGTATCAAATGTGGGAATTCGTAGCCGTTTTTTCGATTTCTATATGACCGCTCCACTCCTTCAATCCAAACTCCCCAACGTCGGCACCACGGTGTTTTCGGTGATGTCTGCGCTGGCTGTGAAACATCAGGCGATCAATCTTGGGCAAGGTTTTCCGGATTTTGATTGCGATCCACGCTTGGTGGACGCTGTCACCGCCGCAATGAAAGCAGGGCACAATCAATATCCACTGATGACGGGTGTCCCGCTGCTGCGGGAACGTGTCGCGGAGAAGGTGGATGCGTTGCACGGTGTGCGCTATGACGCCGCGATGGAAATTACGATTACCTCCGGCGCAACGCAGGGCATTCTCTCTGCGATTTTGGCGGTGGTGCGGCCGGGCGACGAGGCCATCGTGCTTGAGCCGTGTTACGACAGCTATATCCCGAACATTGAGCTCGCGGGCGGTGTCGCGGTGCCGGTGCGGCTGAAAACAGGCACCTTCGAGCCCGATTTCGACGCGATCGCGGCGGCGATTACGCCGAAAACGCGCGCCATACTCGTGAATACGCCGCACAACCCGAGCGGACGAACCTGGTCGCGCGCACAGTGGGACACGCTCGCTGAAATCATCGCACCGCACGATATTTGGCTCATTTCCGATGAAGTGTATGAACACATGGTGTTCGATGGCGCGCCGCACGAGAGCGCTGCCCGCGTTCCGCTACTTCGTGAGCGTGCGTTTGTGATCTCGTCGTTCGGCAAAACCTTCCACGTCACAGGTTGGAAGATTGGCACCGTGTGCGCGCCCGCCGCGCTCACGACTGAGTTTCGCAAAGTGCATCAGTACACCGTGTTCACCGCCAACAGCGCCATGCAGCACGGCATTGCGGCTTACCTCGCCGACCCCGCCCCGTACATGAATTTGCCTGCGTTCTATCAAGCCAAGCGTGACCGATTCGCCGCTGGTCTGCGCTCCACAGCGCTCCGCTTGTTGCCGTGTGAAGGTAGCTATTTTCAATGCGTGAGTTATGCGGACATTCCGGCGTTGCGCGACATGATCGAACGCGAGTGCTGCGAGTGGCTCACGCGTGAAATCGGCGTCACGCCGATTCCCGTATCCGCGTTTTACTCGTCAGACGCGGAGCAGCAGACAATCCGGTTTTGCTTTGCAAAGCGCGATGACACGCTGGACGCGGCGCTGGTGCGACTGCGGAAGATCGTCGACTGAGAGCGTTTCGAACGCCTAACAGCTTTTCGGTGAATCACAGTTCTAACGACCAACGGGCGGTCGTTAAGTCCAAATGCTTTCTAAAGTCGACATATTGAAAAAAGTACGGCAAACGACCGCTGGGCAGTCGCTGGAGCCAAAAAGCTGATAGCAGGCGAAGATCGTAAACCTCGCGTGCCCTTGCCCGCGGGTGGATACGCGCGAAGTCCGTCGCGCTCGTCGGCAGATGACGAACAGTTTTGGGCTGGCACGTGGCGTTTCTCGACCGATGGCCGGCGCTCCCCAACCGGATACACTCTCTCCCTTGATTTGACGAAGGCACTGGTAGAAGAAATGGCTCGTACGCGTACACACGGAAATTCTTTGGGCTTCTTGGGCAAGGTCTCGATGGCGGCTGGCGCAGCTGCGCTTTGCGCAACGCTTGCGGGTTGTGGCGGCTCTAGCTCGACCGATACGGCCGTTTCCACATCCACGTTGCTTGCGAGCCCAGCGAAGTTTGCAGCGTTCGGTGATACGCCAAACGTGGTCGGCATTTCGGGTGGCACTGGCCCCTTCACCGTGACGTCGAGCGACCCTGTGTTGGTTCCGGTCACCCTGGCCGTCAATGGCGCGTCGTTTACCTTCACCCCGAAAAACGTCCAAACTGAGACTGTCGTCACACTCACGGTCAAAGATTCCAAAGGCGCGACGTCGCCCGTCACGGTGACGGTAACCCCAGCAACGATTCCGGCGGGCAAGATCACGGTCGTCGGCGCGGCTAATTCGGTTTGCGCAGTCGAAAACAACCCGGCCATCACGCTCACGACCATCTGTCAAAGCGAAACTGGCACGGCTTCGGTAACTTTGCGCGATTCCACCGGCGCGGTGCTCGCCAACCGAGAGGTACTGTTCGAGGCGCTGAGCACCGGTGCGGCGTTTGCTGAAAAGGCTGACAGCGCCGCATTTGCGCGGGTTGCGACGGTCAACACCGACGCCAATGGCGTCGCGACCGTGGCGCTGCGTGGCGACGTTGAGGCCGTATCAGAGGCAGCGCTTTTGCGTGCTACGGACAAGGTGAGTACGCATCGCGTTGACACTTGGATCACCGTGCTCAAACAAACCAGCGGCGCCTCCGCGCTCGGAATTGTTCCTGCAAGCGCGGGTTTGATTGGGTACTACACGAATGAATGCACGCCGGTTGTGCGCGAATACGGCATCCACGGCGGAAAGGCGCCGTATACGGTTACGCTGCCGGCGAATAACACGCTGATCTTGGCTGCAAACGGTGTGGAATCCCTTGCGGGCGCGGCCACCACCGTCGCGGCTGCGGGTGAGCGCTTCACGGTCAAGCAACCTGCAACGACAACCTGCGCAACGTCGAGCACCCTGATGACAGTTACAGACGCATTGGGTGCTACCTCCACCGCCTCGTTCACGGTCGCTAGCGGAGGAAATACCCGCAGCACAGCCGCAGCCGTTGATTTGGTGGTCACGCCGCCGACTCTCTCCTTTGTCGCCGATGCATCAAGTACGTACTGCACGTCCAGCAAAGCAACTTTCGCGATTGCCGGTGGCACTGCGCCATATGTGGTTTCGAGTTCGATTCCGCAAATCGCGACTACGCTGACCAACGGCAATATTGTCGACGCATCGTTCGCGTCCAACGCGAAATGGAAAATGCTCAAAGGCCAGACCGCCAGCGTTCTGGTGCTAGACAGCGTTGGAAAAATAGCGACTGCAGTGATCAGCTGCAACTAGCGCATCAATCGCTCACAGCCCTGCTGTGAGTAGGCGTCGGAAGAGTGCCGGGTTCTGCCCGGCATTTTTGTTTTCGCGATGGATCAGGTTCGCGCGACTTTGACGGCGTGATCGAATATCGCTGCGACCCAAGTCGCCGGGACACAAGAAGTCACGAACGCCTTTTCTTGGGACACGACTTACGCGGCTCCCACGGCAATTTGCGCTTCGTGGCGCTCAGCTTCAATGCGTTCGCGATCGTTCGCGCGCTGCAGCGCCGGGCGCGAACGTAGACGGTCAACGTAGGCGATCGACGCCTCGCCCACGCCGTCGAGCTTTGCCGACAGCGTCCACGTCAAACAGTGAAAACACAGAATGTCGGCTAAAGAAAACGCGTCGCCAGCCATGTATGGGGCATGCGCTAGACGCTTTTCGATCGCGCGGAGTGCGCGAGCCAACTGCCACGCGGCTGTCGGCTCCAAGGCAGGAACGCGCTTGTCTTCAGGCAGAGCGAATCGATGCTGCGCGATGGCCCATAGATGCGGCTCGATCTCGCTCACCGCGTAGAAAATCCAGCGATACATTTCTGCGCGAGCGATGGCGTCAGAGGGAATCAGTCCGGCTTGCGGAAACTTTTCGGCCACGAAAAACATGATGGCGACTGACTCAGTAAGTGTGAGCGCACCGTGTTGCAGAACCGGGATTTTTCCCGCTGGGTTCACTGCTTTGAACTCAGGCTTTTGGCCGTCGCCTTTTGTCATCCACACGCGCTGATAGTCATACGTCGCGTTCGCTTCTTCAAGCGCCCACACGCAGCGAAGCGAGCGGGAGTTTCTTGAGCCGAATAATTTCATGCGGTCCTCCGCGGAACAATTTCGTTTGCAATTAGTGCTGCCAACACGATAGCACCGCCAGCAAGTGTAGAACCCGCGGGCACTTCGCCCGCACCCAGCCACGACCAGAGCGGCCCCATGAGTACTTCGAGCAAGCCGAGCAATGCGAGCTCCGGCGCGCTCAAGTGTTCACTTGCGCGCACCATCATCACGCACGGAATGCCGAGCTGAAACACGCCCAAAATCGCGAGCAGAATCACGTCCTTCATGCTCGCCGCAAACGGCAGCGACAACGGAATCGTGATGGCGCACGAGATCAACGCTCCGATCAATACGGCGGGCGCAAGATCCACGTGCGCGCCGGTTTTCTTGAGCGTCACGAGGTTAATCGCCGCTGCGACCGGAACAACGAACGCGATGATGGTGCCGAGCCAGCCGCCGCCGGCTTGATTGGCGAACATGAT
>JAGNQL010000218.1 GCA_017989135.1 Burkholderiales bacterium | reverse complement strand
TGATCCCCGGTTTGCTCGCGATCGTGCAATACAACATCAGCCACAAAGCCGACCGGGTGCGCGTGTTTGAACTGGGTAAAGTATTCACGCGCGACGCCTCGGTCGTCGACGGCGAACTCGCCGTCGCAGGCATCGATCAACCGCTCAAACTCGCAGGCGTTGCCTTCGGCGGCGCTGTCGCCGAGCAATGGGCCACGCCCAAGCGCGCGGCGGATTTCTTCGACGTGAAGTCGGATCTTTCTGGCGTGTTGCCCGCAGGCGCGAGCTTCGTTGCGGCCGAGCACCCGCTGTTGCATCCGGGCCGCTCCGCGCGCATCGAATGTGGCGGCAAAGTCATCGGCTGGATCGGCGAGCTGCATCCGAAACATCTGAGCCGCTTTGAGCTCACGAGCGCGCCAATCGTGTTCGAACTAGACGTCGCGCCGCTTCAAGTGGTCGGCCTGCCAACCCATGTTTCTGTGTCAAAACAACCACTTGTACGCCGTGACATCGCGCTGGTCGTCGCGAATTCAGTAAATTCTGATGCGCTTATCGCCAGCCTGCGCCAAGGCGCGCCCGGCTTCGTTCAGTCTGTCGACGTATTTGACGTTTATCGCGGTGCGGGGCTTCCTGAAGGTACAAAAAGCGTTGCAATTCGGGTACTTATGCAAGATACTGAACGTACGTTGGCAGATACAGAGATCGAGGGGACTTGCCAACAGATGCTCTTACAAGCGAAACAACAACACGGCGCGACACTACGCGCCTAACTTTGCAACATGCCTGAATCGGTAACAAAAGCGGAGCTGGCGGACGTATTGTTCGAGCAACTGGGCTTGAACAAACGCGAGGCCAAAGACATGGTCGACTACTTCTTCGAGGAAGTACGCGAGGCATTGGAACGCGGTGAAGATGTAAAGCTCTCGGGCTTCGGCATCTTCAACCTGCGCGAAAAGTCGCAGCGCCCCGGCCGCAATCCGAAAACAGGCGAAGAGATTCCGATCACCGCGCGTCGCGTTGTCACGTTCCACGCGAGCAACAAACTCAAGGGACAGGTCGACTCCGCCCATGCCGAGCGAGAACCCACCGCTAGCTGAACTGCCTCCGATCCCGGCAAAGCGCTATTTCACCATCGGTGAAGTCAGCGAACTTTGTCTGGTGAAGCCGCATGTGCTCCGGTACTGGGAGCAGGAGTTCGGCCAACTGCGCCCCGTGAAGCGTCGCGGAAACCGCCGCTATTACCAGCACCACGAAGTGCTCCTAGTGCGCCGCATTCGCGAACTTCTATACGGCGAAGGTTTCACCATCATCGGCGCGCGCGGCCGCCTAGACGAAGAAGCCAACGGCGCGCAGCCGCGAACTATGCGCCGAGGCGCAGCGGCACAAGCCGCCGCAGCTACGGCGCAAGACGTCGCCGACAAAGCCGCTGTCGCCTCACGCAACGCCGACTTGAAAGCGGAACTGCTCGCCATAGCCGATCTGCTCGATCCGCCGAAAGTGGGCGCGTAGAAATTTTTGGTGCGTGGGCGCGCCGCGCGCTTTAGTTCGCTTTCGACCGTGCTTGGTGCCATCGAGCGACGCCAAGTCGTCGCCTACAAAAAGTGCACTCGACATGGCTATTCGCAACACGCTTTGGTGTTTTTCACGTTAATTGGCGTCATCCTCGGCGAAGCCGGGGATCCAGAATGGTTGCGGTCACAGCCATCGAAAACCAGCGTTCACATGCAACGACTGGATACCCGCCGGCGGCGAGTATGACGCCAAATTTTGCGACAACAGGTGCGCTCGTGGAGAGCCAAATTGCCCATTCGTGGTGAGTCAAATTGCCCGCTCGTGGTGAGCTCGTCGAACCATGAACAACGCGACAAAAGCGGCCGAGTGAAACCCCCTCGCACTGCTACAATTTATGTCTTCGGTGTGTGGCGCAGCCTGGTAGCGCACTTGCATGGGGTGCAAGGGGTCGTAGGTTCGAATCCTATCACACCGACCAAATTAGCTATACAAATCAAAGGGTTACAGCTCACAAGGCTGTGACCCTTTGTGCTTTTGGGGCGGCGGAAAGCACAGCATTCGCGACGCGAATCGTCGATTAGTTTGCACAAATCGCCATAAGTGGCGATTAACATGCATTTTTTGTATTTATTCGGCATAATAGGCGAATTGCAGCATTCGTCACTTATGACGAATACTGGCGATTTATTGCATTAACTCGCCTAATGTGACGCACTATGAAAATTGCTACACAACTCACCGACGATGCCGTTCTGCGCGAACTCGGCGCGCGGCTCGCTGGCGCGCGGCTCGCGCAAAACCTCACGCAAGCGGCTCTGGCGGAGCAGGCGGGTGTGGCCAAGCGCACTGTCGAACGGCTTGAATCTGGCGAAGTGGCCACGCAGCTGTCGGGCTTCCTGCGCGTCGTTCGCGCGCTTGGACTGCTTGATCGGCTCGAAACGTTAATTCCCGAACCGACCGTCAGCCCGATCGCGCAACTCAAACAACAAGGACACAGACGCCAGCGCGCCGCCAGCAAAAAAGCCACGCCAAGCGAGGCCACGCCTTGGACGTGGGGTGACGCCGCATGATGGCCGAAGTGCGCCTCTGGGGACGCACCATCGGCGCGGTGTCGCTCGACGAAGGGCGCGACGTCGCCGCGTTTCAGTACGATCCCGCGTTCGCCAAAAGCGGCATCGAAATCTCGCCGTTGGTCATGCCGCTCTCCGAACGCGTGTATGAGTTTCCAGCCCTGCCGCGCGGCACGTTTCACGGCTTGCCCGGTTTGCTCGCCGACTCGCTTCCCGACAAATTCGGCAACGCCCTGATCGACGCATGGCTCGCGACGCAAGGTCGTACCGCCGACTCGTTCGGCGCGGTCGAGCGCCTTTGTTACACCGGTTCTCGCGGCATGGGCGCGTTGGAATTCCTGCCCGCGCTCGGGCCAGCGCCGCGCCAGGCGACCAAAATCGCCATCGATTCACTTGTGCAACTCGCGAGCGACGTGCTCACGCACCGAAGCAATCTTCAAGGGCATTTTCACGGGGCGGGCCAAGAAAAAGCGTTGCGCGATATTTTGAAGGTCGGAACATCCGCAGGCGGCGCGCGCGCCAAAGCCGTCATCGCATGGAACCCGTCGACGAACGAAGTGCGCTCCGGCCAAATCGCGGCGGGCGAGGGCTTCGAATATTGGTTGCTCAAGTTCGACGGCGTGAGCGGCAACAGCGACAAGGAACTCGACGACCCGGCCGGCTACGGCGCGATTGAATACGCCTACTACCTTATGGCGAAAGCCGCAGGCATCACCATGAGCGAATGTCGTCTGCTCGAAGAAAACGGCCGCCGACACTTCATGACGCGCCGTTTCGACCGTCTCGCGGGCTGCGAAAAACTGCACATGCAATCGCTCTGCGCGCTCGCGCACTTCGACTTCAACCAAGCCGGTGCGTACGCATACGAGCAAGCGCTCCTGACGATTCGGCAGCTCAATTTACCGATGGCCACGGTCGAAGAACAATTCCGGCGCATGGCCTTCAACATCGTCGCGCGAAACCAAGACGATCACGTCAAGAACATCGCGTTTCTCATGAACAAACAAGGCCAATGGGCGCTCGCCCCGGCCTTCGACGTCACCTACAGCTACAACCCCGCAGGCAACTGGACAGCGACGCACCAAATGACGCTAAACGGCAAGCGCGACGGCTTCACAATCGCCGACTTCGAAGTCTGCGCCAAAGCCGCACTCATGAAACGAGGACGCGCGAAAACGATCGTTAACGAGGTGCAAGCCGCCGTAAAACGCTGGCCCGAGTTTGCGCAAGAAGCGGGCGTCGCTGCGGGGTGGCGCGAGAGCGTTCGCGCGGCGCATCGCATGGACGTCCTGTCGTAGCGACGCGGTGCGTCACGATGTCAATGGGCGGAATTAACCCGCTTCCAACACGCGCATTTCCACATGCAAGCCCGCCGCCGCCGCCATGTTGACGAGCGCGTCGAGGCCGAACAAATTGATCTTGCCGCGCACAAGATCGGACACGCGTGGTTGCGTGACGCCGAATAGTTTTGCTGCTTCGGATTGGCTCAACCCGACACGCTCCATGTGCGCCTTCAGGGCGATCATCAGCCCGGATCGCAGCTTCATGTTTTCCGCTTCTTCGGGCGTGTCTTCGATCGCGTCCCACACGCTTGCAAATTGCTTCTTGCTCATCGGGCTAATTCCTTTAACAGGTCACGGTATCGACTCTCGGCCAAATCCAAATCGGGCTTGCTGGTTCGCTGCGTTTTCTTCTGAAAACAATGGAGCACGTAAACGGCGTCGGCAAACTTGGCCACGTACACCACGCGAAACGCGCCAGCCGCGTCACGAATGCGAATTTCCTGGACGCCTTGCCCGATGGTTGGCATCGGCTTCCAGTCTTCCGGCATTTGGCCGTGTTGCACAAGATCAATTTGAAAGCCCGCCTCGCGCCGCGCCGAGAGC
>JAGNQL010000217.1 GCA_017989135.1 Burkholderiales bacterium | reverse complement strand
CGCCAATGGCCTGCACTTTCGGGTGCGCCGCGCGCTCAAGAAGCGAGGCAACTGTGGGCTCTTCAATATCTTCGTAATCCGGATGCACACCTGCGGTTGCGTAAATATTGTCATAGCGCTCGGCGAGCGCGACAACTGAAGGCCATTCGGGATACGTCACGCTGATGCACATCGCATGCGTCACCCGCGCGGCCGCCATGCGCGCAACAAGTTCGGCGGTGTCGTCAGCGAAATCCGAAAAATTGATGTGGCAATGAGAATCGACAAACACTACGGAAACGATCCTACCTACATCGTGTGCGTGGGACGCGAAGACGCCAACAGGGCGCCCAAAATTGCCTCGATGCGGCCCTTTGCAGCGCGACCGGTATCGTCCTTGGTGAATTGCACGCCGATGCCCTGCGCGCGTGCGCCCTGAATACCCGGAGGCGTAATCCACACCACTTTTCCCTGCACTGCAATTCGGTTCGGGTCGTCCATCAGGGTAAGCAACATAAATACTTCGTCCGCCAACGCATAGTTTCGCGTCGTCGGAATGAATATTCCGCCACCTTCCACCCACGGAATGTAGGCGGCATATAGCGCCGTGCGCTCGCGAATATTGAGCGACAACACCCCCGAGCGCATGCCGCCGCTGCCACGCGAGACACCACCCATAATCGTTGGAGCATCCAAACCGCCGGTATCACTCATATCGATATTTCAATGTGCGAACTAACGCGTAAAAAGCGCTCGATAATCGAGCAATACGGACTCAAACTGCAACCGCGCGGACAATGTCGTATCGGGCAGATGCAGCTTGCGCAAGAGAGCCCGATGATAACGGAGACACTCTGCAACTGGCAATCCTGGCGCAAGCAAGGCGAATGCAGCCGCATGCGTTTGATGCACTAAAGGTGTCAACGACGAGCGGGTTCGGGCCCAGTCGGACGTCCAATCAAGCAGCAATCTAAGCATCGCCGAGAAACGCTCACGCCGCTCTGCTTTGGGACCACTCTCCACCCACGCGCCCCACTTGAGCGTTGGCAACTGGCCGGGACGCAACAAGTCTCGAATGAAATCAAGGCGCGCAGCGCCGCTCTCCGACCGCGCCAACGCCAAGGCAGAGAGCGGTTCCCCGCGCGACATAACGAGCGAATCGCTGGCGTCGGCGACGGGAACACCCTGACTTTGCAGCCATGACTTCGCATCCGAAACGTTCGGTCGCGGGATAGCCAGCTTAAGTGCACGGCTACGAATCGTTGGCAGCAAGCGCTCTGGCTGCGGCGCGACCAGCAACCAGCGCGTGTTCGGCGGGGGTTCTTCCAATGCCTTGAGTAACGCATTCGCGCTCTCGCGCGGCAAGGCGTTCGCAGGATCGACGAGCAACACGCGCCCGCGCTCGGCCGACGCACTGAGCTGCATGAACTCCAGCGCTTCGCGCACAGCATCCACTTTAATCGTCGGCAGTTTCACGGTTTCGCCATCGCCTAAGTCTGGAGACAACACGCGAAAATCCGGATGCACGTCGCCCGCCAACCAACGGCAGCTAGGGCACTCGCCACACGCAACGCCCTCTTTCGCGCCCAAGCAAAGCAACGACGCGGCGAGCGCGGCCGCCGCCTGACCTGCGCCGTCTCCCGTCCGTCCCACTAGAAGCCAGGCGTGATGATGGGACGACGCCAAGTCACGCGCGCGCGCGAGCCAGGGTTTATGCCACGGGAGTGGAGCGAAATCCATACTTAGTTTGACGCTCCCAGCAGTTGCATCACGCACGCCAGCACGCGCGAACGAACAATCTCTTTCGACTGATCGCTCGAGAGCACTTTGATCCGCTCCGGCTCATCCTGTGCACGCCGCAAATACGCGGCTCGCACGCGCGCGTGAAATTCAATGGCCTCGGACTCGATGCGGTCCAACGCACCACGATGCGCCACACGATCCTGCGCGGCGTCTGGCGCTAGGTCAAACAACAAGGTCAAATCCGGTGCGAAATTGGGGTGTACCCAGTCGGCGAGCGCCTGTACGCGATCAAAACCCAACTGCCGACCCCCGCCTTGGTACGCGAACGTCGCATCCGTAAAACGATCACAAAGCACCCAATCGCCACGCTCAAGCGCTGGCCATACGACCTGCTCCAGATGCTCACGGCGGGCGGCAAACACAAGCAGCGCTTCGCTATTTGGGCTCATAGAACGGCCTAAAAACAGACCGCGAATCGCTTCACCCAGCTCAGTCCCTCCCGGCTCACGCGTCATCACGATCGTTTTGCCGCGCGCCGTCAGCAGCGCGCGCACCGACTCGATGTGCGTGCTCTTGCCCGCACCGTCGATGCCTTCAAAACTGATGAACTTACCCTTCATTTCTGTCCCAACTGATATTTGGCCACCGCGCGATTATGTTCCGCCAAGTTTTTTGAAAACTCGCTGGTGCCATCGCCTCGGGCGACGAAATACAAGAATTCGCTCGGCGGCGGCGCGACAGCCGCGCGTAGCGACGCACGCCCTGGCAGTGCAATCGGCGTCGGCGGCAGACCGTTACGCGTGTAGGTGTTGTACGGTGTGTCAGTTTGCAAATCGACCTTACGTAAGTTGCCGTCAAACTTTTCGCCCAATCCATAAATCACGGTTGGGTCGGTTTGCATACGCATACCAATACGCAAGCGATTGGTGAACACCGAGCCCACGAGCGGCCGATCTGCGTCACGCCCAGTTTCTTTCTCAATGATCGACGCGAGAATCAGCGCTTCATAAGGTGATTTGAGCGGCGTATTCTGCGCGCGCTGCGCCCACGCTTTGTCCAACTCCTCTTTCATGCGTTTATTCATCAGTCGCAGCAATGCGGTGGCCGAACTACCCGGCGCGACGAAATACGTGTCGGGAAAGAAAAAGCCCTCCAGCTCTTTTGCGTCCGACTTTAGCGCCTCGGCAAGCTTCGCGCGCTCCGGCACCGAACCTGCAGCAAACGTAGCGGCACCACCGCCGGCTGGAGCCGGAGCGGACAACACGGCGTATAGATCCGACAGCCGTGAGCCTTCGACCACCGTTACGGCCAGTTGCCGCGCATTGCCTGCCTCAATCGACGCCAGCACTTCACCGACGCTTTGAGGCGTATCAAACAAATACTCGCCAGCCCGCAATCGCCGTGCGCTGCCTCGTATACGCGCCACGGCCTGCACCACCCACGACGGTGCGACACCCGTTTTATCCAAATCGGCCGCTAAGCGAGACAGCGAACTGCCTTGGCGAACGCTCAGGTTGAGCCCGTCTGAAGGAATCGCCGCGGGCCAGAGCGGCAGCGCAAACCAACCGGCCGCCGCAAAGAGCGCCAGAGTAAACACGGCAGTGAACAATTTCTTCATGGGAGCGTGATAGAACGGGGGAACTGGCGCAGTCGATTATTTGCGCGAACCTATAATTTTGCCTATGTTTGCTCGCACCGCTTCAATTCGCCGTCACAATCCGCTGCAACGCCGTGGTTTCACGTTGATCGAACTCATGATCGCCGTCGTCATCATCGGGATTCTGGCAGCGATCATCGCGCCCAACGTGATTGGGCGATTGCACGATGCGAAAGTCTCGGCCGCCAAGCAGGACGTCGCCACATTGGTGCAAACGCTCACCATGTATAAGCTCGATAACAGTCGCTTCCCCACGGGCGAGCAAGGCCTCAAGGCGCTCGTGGAGAAGCCAGTTTCTGCGCCGCTTCCCAACAACTGGCGCAGCGGCGGCTACATTGCGCGGCTGCCCAACGACCCTTGGGGCAACCCATACCAGCTCAGCAACCCCGGCCTGCACGGCGAAATCGACGTGTTTAGCATGGGTGCGGACGGTAAGGCAGGTGGCGAAGGCGAAGCGGCCGACATTGGGTCGTGGAACCTATAACTCACACTTGCGTTGAAGATTCGACGCCGTCGCCGTGCATGGCAACCTGTGTGAACCGGCTTTGCCACGATGGAGGCGTTGAAATCGCGGCGTCGGCAGCTCACACAGCTTTATCCCGCACTCGCGCTCACCGCGGCTTCAGTCTGATCGAAGTGCTCGTTGCTTCGGCGATCCTTGCCACAGGCCTCATCGCTGCCTCACGCGCGGCGCTCGTTGCCACGGTCGACCAAGGCGTGCTGCGCGATCGAACCTTGGCGCGTTGGGTAGCGCACAACACGCTCGCCGAAATTCGATTACAGCCGCAACAAGCAACCTCTGGCGCGGTGCTTACGCAGCAAGCGAGACAAGGCGGCGTTGATTTCACGTCCATCGCCAAAGTCACTGCCACTCCCAGCCCACTCTTCTCGCGCGTCGAAGTTTCTGTCACGCGCACGGGCGGCGACGGGTATGTTCTCGTGAACGCCGTGGGGTTCTCGTCGCGGCCATGAACCACATCGTCGCATCTCAGCTTCAGCGAACGCATGTGCACGGCATGACGCTCGTCGAAATTCTGATTGCACTCGCTATCGCGAGCCTAATGACGCTGACCGGTTGGCGCGCGATTGACGCATTGCAAACCTCGCGTG